>DJFR01000101.1:0-208 GCA_002432545.1 Flammeovirgaceae bacterium UBA5867
TACAAAAATGTCGTACGAAGCGGCATAGGTCGAGAACGCCTGTGGTAAACTCGGCCACTGTATGCGGTGGTTCACCACCAGACGTTGCTGTGGTGTTATGCCGGTAAAGCCCGGGTTGAGGTATAGCGGAGCCTGGTAATATTGTGAGAAGTGAGGATCCTGTCCCGCGGCAACAAATCCTGCACACAAAAAAATGAATACTATATAT
>DJFR01000101.1:292-1055 GCA_002432545.1 Flammeovirgaceae bacterium UBA5867
GTCTCATAGATCATATTTCCCCAGCGATCATAGATCTGCATGGTATATTCTTCTGCGCCTTTTACAATCGGCATGAATACATCGTTAAACGTTCCGCTGCCTGGTACACCGTTGCCACGTGTAGAACCGTTTACATTCGGTGTAAAAGCGTTCGGTACTTTCATGGATCCGCCTTGTATCGCGTTGATCTGATGTCGTGCCGTGTCGTAGCATACTACATTTCCATCGGGTACGCCATCGCCATTAATATCTTTGCTGCCGTTGTCAAATCCGGATACGAGCGTAATGGTATATTTACCTTCAAGGGTGTAGAGGTGCTTCGGCTCGGTTTCGTCCGAAGTCGTGCCGTCATCAAAGTCCCAGGTATATTGATTTGCACCGGTAGAGAAATTGAAGGTCTGCGTTTCCATATCCGGTATATATACTATTGAAGGCCGCAGCTCGAAGTTTGCCGTAGGTACATCAAATACTTCGATGCCATTAACACTGGTGCTGTCGCTTTGCCCGGTAGAGCGGAACTCTGCTTTGAGCGCGATACTATATTTACCTGGCTTCGTAATGCGGAACACCGGGTTACGCAACGATGAACTATCCGCCAGGGTGCTGCCATTATAAAGTGTCCAATGGAATGCGTCTGCACCAGGCGAGAGGTTTGTTACCTCGATATTAGCCGGGAAGCATGCCGCCATTGGGGTGGCAGTGAAGGCAGCTTTTACGGCAGGGAGTAAGATCGTGATCGACTTTGTTTTTGTACTGGTACATG
>DJFR01000101.1:1109-19140 GCA_002432545.1 Flammeovirgaceae bacterium UBA5867
TCATCAAAGTCCCATATATACTCAAAATCATTGGTGTTGATTGTTGAAGATGTATTGGTGAATGTGATAGTTGACAAGCCTGCTGTAAGCGGAGGCACGTTGTCGTAAGTGAAATCTGCTGTAGCACTATGGTATACCACTACTTCTTTTTTATACTCACCGGTACAGCCTTCAGCGTTGGACGCTTCATATACCACTTCGTATATAATCGGTTCTTGTGCTGAAGTATTGGTCATGACATACGATACTTCAGAAGCCGGTGCCGGTTTTTCCTCCAGCCTGTCCGTTGTGCCTGGCACATGATAGTACCACGTGCCGTGATCGATACCCAGCGACTGATCCTGGAATGTTATCGTCTGTCCGCTGCAAAGCGAAGTGTCACCGGGTAATACATTCAGAGCAATCAGCGGATATATAGTGATCTCGCGTGTTGTAGGATCCGGTGTACACAGAAAGTTCGAAGCCTTCAGCTTCACATTATATACCGTTGAGTTATTCGGTGAACCGGCCGCAAAGCCATGTTGTATGGTGTGATCACCGGCTGATAATTCATTCTCCTGGATCACCGTAGAGCTATCACGCGACCAAACCCATTCGTATTTTACATCGGGCTCAACATTCCACTTGAATTCAAAATTGTTTCCGGGACATTTTGCATCCGATCCAACAATTGTGAAGTCCGTTCCTACTTTTACTACACTGATGCTTGCCTTGAGTTCAGACGGATCGTTTCCGGCCTGGCAACCATTCGCATCGAATATATTGTAGAATTGATACTCTGTATCCTGTGTAATCTCCGGTATTACAATCACACTTGTTTTACCGCCTTCCTCATTTAATACCGTGTTGGTGCCATCGGTATAACTATAGGTAATAGGTATCGCACCCGATTCAACATTGAGTTTGATCTGGCCCGGTTTACCATAGCAAAGGTTGGACGGAGCTTCGAGGCGAACTACAGGCGGTTGGTTAACGGTGATCTTCACCATTTCGCGTGCGTCCGTTCCCTTCACTTCACAATATTTACCTGTGCGGGTAGATACGCTCCATACCAGTCTTCTGAAGTATGTAGTCTGTGTTAATAGTTCAGGAGTATATTCATTCGAGTTGCCATCAGCCGATGCCGGTATATCTATCCAGTTGTCGGTTGTTGGATCTTCGCCATCGGGCGGCTGTTGCTGTTGCCATTGATAGCGGTAATTCTCAACACCACCAAACGGAGGCGAGAGCTCGGTAATTTTTTCAGCCTGTGTATTGAGACAAACCGATTGATCGACACCGATCGAACCACCATTCAGTGCCGGTGGATTTAGTATAGTAGCTGCCGATGGACGGGACGCACAATTGTTGCCGTCTTTAATAACAATGGTATAGGTGCCTTTACCTAAATCTTTGAATCGAACGCTGTCCATTCCCTGTAGTGTGGCAGACGTTGCAGCATCGTTTACTTTCGTGAGTAAAGCGGTATAGCCGGATGCTGCTGGTGTACCTCCGGTGAACGTTACTTTTACTTCACCATCCGTAGCATCTTTACAGGTCAGGTTATAACCATCGTCATCCGCGGCTACATTGATCGTATTGATTTCAACCGGTGTTGGCTGATCCATCGTAAGCATCTCCGAAGTAGCAAAGCAGCCATTCGTGTCTTTTACGCGTACGTTGTAACTTCCTACCGCTATATTTTGGAATATACCATCGTTGTCAGCATCAAGCTCGTTGCTCTGTACGATGCGATATTCAGTATACGGTGCAGTTCCTCCGGTTACAATGGTTTCTATTTCTCCGTCTTTTGCCTGGAAGCAACTGATGGCTTTCTTCAGTTTAACATCTGCCACCAATGCGGTTGGTTCGAACAGGGATACGACCGAGGTTGCACTACATCCTTTCAAATCCTGCACAACAATGGTATAATTACCACCCGACAATGAAGTAAATATATAGTTGTCGGAAGGGGCCGTAACCGGTATGGCGTTGTTGATCTTGTAGGAGTAGGTAGGTGTACCATTTTTAACAAGTATACTGATCTCCCCATTATTAAGACCGTTGCAAAGTAAACTGTGTGGTGTTGCTTCAAATGATACAGCCGGATTTACAGTGAACTCCACGGTAACAACATTCGTACAGCCTGTTGGTATATATTCTACTTTTACATAGAGCGGTACCTGGTTCTCTACAGCATAAGCCTTTAGTGAAGCATCCGGAATCAGATTCGCATTGTTCAGCGTCTGATCTTTATACCAGGTAATTTTTGTGTCGGCTTTACCGGCATTTGCTGTTATGGAAGATTCCAGCGCTTTCAGGTCTGCAGTATAGGTGTTGCCTCCGGGAACATCCGAGCAAACTGTCTTCTCAATTTTGGTAGCCTCCGGTGATGGATGTACTGTTACTGTAAACGTAATGGCAGGCCCCATGCAGTTTCCTTCCGTTGCCGGGTTTTTGCCAACCACTTCGAAGGTTACTATACCATCGACCGCTTTCGAATTTTGTACCAGCAGGTTATCAATATCACCCTGGCCTGCATTAGAACCTGTTGTGATATAGGTATCTGAATTTTTAACAGACCAGGTGAAGGTTGCATCCGTATTGTTGGTGGATTCGAATGGTATATCCAGCAAATCGTTATTACAGCTTGCAAAGTCAGCCACCGGTTTCACGATGGTGTTTGGATGAACCGTAACTTTTACCTGGCGTGGTGCCCCGGCACAATTGAGTTGTGTGCTATAGGGGCGTATAGTATATATAACCGTGCTGTCGGCACCGTTGTTGTTTTCCCATTTGTGATTCTTGATGGCATCGGAATTATACTGCGTAGTAGCATCCGGTGTTTGTATGGAGGTGATTGCTTTTACACCTGCCGGTACATATATACTTTCAATGATGAATTTGTCGGCCGGGAATGTGTTGGATGCAGATGCCAGAACGATTCCGGTTTCTACATCGCTGCATAATTCTTTATCCAGTGTCGGGTGAAGTTGTGGTTCCGGTTTGATCGTAAGTGTAATGATCTGTGCATCACCCGGGCATTCTTTGCCGGTAGCGCCTATATTTACCGGTATTACCGTATAGTTTACCGGCAACGGTACAGCCTTCAGGTTCTGGAACTGATCGTTTACAATCGCATCATCAGCAACGCCTGTACCTTTGGTCGGACCAACAATCGGTATAATCTCGGTAGCGAAGCTTGCGTTGGTAATGTTGTATTTACTGATGGCGACAGGACTTGACGGATCTGCCTGGAATTTTATCCCGGTAGGATAATCACTGCAGACATCAGCATCACCGTTTAGCATGATCGGTCGCTTGTTCACCGTAATGGTATCTTTCGCTAGCGGACTAACGCATATTGAATTACTTTCCTGCACACTGATGACTACGTCTTCCGTGAGGAAATTCACTAATATCTTATTCGTAGCCTGACCATCGGAGATGAAGGCACCTCCCTGTGAATTGTCGGATAACTTGCGTATCTCCCAGCTATAGGATGAAGCCGGGTAATTGTTCGGAGTAACGTTGTAAGCAATGCCTTCATCATTTTGACATACTACTGAATCACCCTGTATTGTAGGTTTTCCGGGAGTAGGCGAGACGAGAATAGATTTTTTAGTAACCGGTGCACTACATCCGTTTAATTCAACCTGAACACTGATGGTATCCGGAATGCCATTAACACTGGCGTTCGGAAACTGCAACAGTACAAAGAAATCGCTATCTGTTCCACCTCCGAAAACTTTATACGATGATGTCGGTATATTCCAACGATACTTGACACCATTGATTGGAGTGATCTGGTATATTTCAACAGCATCTCCCTGGCATACGGATTCTCTTCCGAAGATCTCACTGCTCGCTGGAATATTTTTAATCGTTAGCGTAAGCTCGGCATAGTCTGCGCAAGACGGCTTATTCGTAAATGTTATTCTGGCATAATACTTTGCGCTTCCTGTTACATCTACCGGAGAAGTAGTTTCGAATGTATTGTTTTGTGCATCGAACAACGAAGGATACCACGCAACGGATACATTATTGGCGCCACCCGTTACTGCATTTATATACTGCGCATCACTCAGATCTATATTGGATACCTTATTACTGCCGGGCGTATCTTCACAAAATGCTATGGTGGCGTCTTTTGCTGTGGGTAATGCACGTACATCAACCGTAACCATAGCATCGTTGGTACAGTTGGAAGATACATCGCGGATACGCGCCAGGTATATTTGTCCGGAAGATATATTGGTTTCCTGAACAGTCGGGTCTGTAACCATGGTACCGGCCGGAGGCGTTCCGTTTCTATACCAGGTTATACTGCGGTTGGCTGCAGGCAGCGTAGTAACGGAATCTTCATAGTTTGTTAAAAGTATATTTGCTGTTACCGGTGAGCCTGCGGGTGGTTCTTCGCATATCAGCGTTGTAAATGATTTTGCATCCGGAAGTTTGGCACGTGTAAGAGTAATGGAAGAAGGATCGGATACACATCGGCCACTCGCACTGGTTAATGTCCAGGTAACAAGTACACTGCTCGGAGCAGTCGTGAGTCCGCGCACCGTTGTTTGAGGATTTGTCTTGTCATCAAACGTTACACCGGCTACAGTTGTAGACCATTCACCGGTGGCGCTATAGGTTGCCTGGTCGGCATTTAATTGTACAAAGCTTTCGCAGATGTCGGGTATATTACTGCCGGCATTGGCAACCGGCTTGCGGTCTATATTTATCTTTACTTCTTCTTCTACCGATGAACATGAATTGGTGCTGGCCGGTGTTGCGACCAGTTTCACACGAATCGGTAATCCCGAATCGTAATCTTCAATAGTAGGTGTATAGGTTGCTTCGATCGTGATTGGTCCGCTGCCGCTCGCAGTACTGGCGGATACAGTTCCATTGCCGGATATATTTTCCCAATGACCACCGGTTGCACCACCGGAAACTGTACCGGATAATTTTATAGGGGCAAAATTTTTAGGATCGATACAGATGCTGTCAATATCCGGAGCACTGGTGATCTCTGCGGGCTGATCGAACGTAATAACAACATCATCCATTTTTTCGAAGCAGGATGCACCACCGCTGGTAATTGTCCAGCGAAAAGTATAGGCACCATATATATACGGAGAGCCTTGCAGATTTACGGTTGATTTCGCTGCGCCCGTATTATCGATCTTGATCGAACATGCTGCCCCCGAGCAGCTGCCCGGTCCGCTAACCACACTCCATTTACCAGTTCCGATCGAAGGTGTATTTCCTTCGAGTACGGTAGAAGGTCCGCATACTTGTTTATCGGCACCGGCATTCGGATCAGTAGGATCCGTTCCGAAATCAATAACAACATCATCGTAGCTTGAACATGAGCCACTGCTTACCGTCCAACGGAGGGTATAGGCGCCAGCGTTTGCCGCCGGTACAGATATATAGGCATTGCGATCTGTTTTATCGGTGCTGAAGGTTGGCTCTGGTAATCCGGAAGGTACACTTCCTATATACGACCATTTACCGGTACCCGGTGATGGATCGCTTGCACCCAGTGAATTCGAATTCAAAGTAGCTCCGGTAAGTTGACACACAAACTGGTCGGGGCCTGCGTTGGCTGGTAATCCCGGGTTCGTAGAAACTTCAACTTGTTCTTCTGAACTGACGGCTTCGTTACACGGACCGTTGTCTACAACAGCGCGGAACTTATATATACCCGGTGCCAGTATACCAGGCGATATGGTTGTACCTTTTCCAAGAGATGCATCTTCACTAAAGGCGCCACCATTTACCGATACTTCCCAGCGTAATACATCACCTATATTTCCCGAGAGTGTAATGTTCCCTACCGGGGATGTCTGGCACACATCCGGTGTTGATGATAACGTTCCGCCTACGGTTGGATTATATACCCGGATGGTATAGGATTTTTCTTTAAAGCAGGAAGGTGAGCTGGCATATTGTTTACGAACTGCTATTGTCCGGTCTACAAATCGTTGTCCTACTGAAAAATTTACATTGAATTTGAATGTGGCCGATACATCAGTGCTCGATGCAAGTGTAACACCAGATGAACCTGTCCAAGCATACTGTGTTGCACCGCCTACAGGTTCCGTTGTTAGCGGTGGCATCGTGATCGTAACAGTAGTTGTACTTGTTGCTGTGCTATTACATACCTCCGTTGGTATAGTACTGGTTGGATCGGGTAGCGTTAGATCTTCCCGTATTGTTCGCTTTACAAGTACCTTCGGACTTTCGCAATTCAACCCGTTGGCTACGTTGGGCTGGTAGCTGGCCCATACTTTATATACTCCGGGAGTTTTTTTATTTACCCAGTCCGGATGTGATGTTATAGGCAGTGATGTAGACGTTCCTGAAGTGATCAACGCTCCCGGAGAATCGGTAGCACCCGGTACATTTTTATACCAGTTCACAATATAGGTTGGTGGTACACCGGAAATAGCAAATGCATTCGGTGTATTATTATAGCACACGGTTTGTTCGGAAGCCGGTGTTGGAGCGGGCGGTGCGCTGACAATACGGACTGTTGCTGTTTTTTCGACAGGAGGGTTATCACCATTTATAAAGTCTCCGTTTACCGGTACTAAAGGTGATAACGGGTTATTGGAATATGGATTACAGAAGTTCCAGTAACGAACTTTTAATTCAATCACATCGCCAACCTGCGGGTAGCCTGCACCAAAACCACCGGGTGCTGTAATCTGTAACGTAGGTCTTTTATTATTGGCAAGTACCGCGGAGCTGCTCATATAGTTTACACCGCGTGTATCCTGGTAGTTGGTCGCTATATCTGCTCCTGCAGCACCTGTTACAGGAATGCCGTCTACTTTCAGGTTCGGAATTTTGGGAGTGGCAGTGCCGGTATTGTAAACGATTTGCTGCCAGCGGTTCGCTATATTTGGACTTTCCACAGCATCCGGACCCGGAGGATGTACATAGTTAGGGTTACAGTTCCAGTTGGTTGCATCCTGAAAAACGACAGAGACATCAACCCCCGCACACACCTGGTGTTCATTAGTGCCGGTAACCGGTGATATGAGTTGTACTTTACCACCGTTATATTCATCGGTGCGCCATGAAGCGATGCGTTGTACCTGGCGTGTAATCGGGCAGAGCGATCCTTTATAGCGTAACGTCATTACAACTACAAACTCGCAGTCGCTATCTACAGGGAAAGTATGCGTAACATCAGCGCTATAGGAAGTTTGCCCTTGTGACTGTGGTAAAACTGAATTTTTACCATCTCCCCAGTCTATATATATATCGACAGCACCGGCAGGTACCGGTGTTAAGAATCCAACATTATAGGTGACACGTGCGCTTACGGGTGAACAAAAACCTGCCGGGAATTTATTACTACCCAGGGACGAAACCGTAGGAAGACCTACGCATTGCGCTTTTGCATCATGGTTTACAACGGTAGGGATAAGCGCTGTTGTAACGAGAAATAAAAAAATAGCACGTACAGATCTAAACATGATTTGATGTATTTAGAAAAATATATACCGGGTCTTTTCGCGAAAACATTAATTCGCAAATGTAGGATGTCGGGATGAACGATCGTTCCGTGTTGCACAGATGTATATGTCAGTAGAAATACGGAGCGGTAGAGTAAGATGTGATAGTATATTTGATAATATCGATGCGCTTACTTTGCTATACTATACATAGAATGCTTTGATAATGATGATGAAAGGGGATATAGCGATGCGTATTGCAATTACAAAAATGGTTTGATCGCGATGTAAGATAAATACGGTCGACCGGTATTGTATTGGTGATCTGGTTTGCGGGTATTCGTATGGAATGAAACAATACACGGATAATACTCTCTGTAATTCTACGGAGATACCTCAAAGTAAAAATTGTGTTCTCCTTTAGGTAAAGAAGCTTATGATGGGTTGCCTGTGGCCGACCTATCTTTGCGCTATATACCTTTTACCTGTTTTGGTAAAACACAAAGTGAAGTCAATCAAATAATTAATAAAACTAATATGCAATCAAACGGTAATATGGACAGAGGAGACAGAGAAGTGATCTCGATCATGTTTGGTGTAGGTGTTCTTTTTTTGATTTTTCTTTTGATGGTCTTTGCGTGATGCAGGAAGCAGCTTGCTGATAGTATATCCGTAAAAATACGGATATCGATTCAGGTGAAATCCGGTTATTCCCTGCTGGAAAATCCTGACACTGGCTCGGTTACCTTCCGGGTAATTTTGTTTACAGCTCTGTTTATTCATTCTTATAAATGTGTGAGTACAGAAACCTGAAGGATGATAAGTATTGTGAGGAATAATATTCAGCTACCGATATGTCAGTAAAAGGAAAATCAGATAAGCCTCCGCGGGTTGTTGTTGTCAGAAAGATAACTGAGTATGAAGCAAGACTTCTTTTTTCAGTCTATAAAAAGCATGCAGAAATTGTAGAGCAGGTTGATAGCGGGAAAACCTGGAAACGGGCTGACGTGGTGGGAGAGTAGCTCTGGTTGTTATAGTGGCCTGGATCAAGAAAGGAATCAGAAATCTCAATCAGTATAATTTTTAGTACAGGAAGTTTTTGGGTATGAAATTTTTAAAGTCGGTATTGCTCATGGTTTTAAGTGTGACGATGCACTTCAGTGTTTTGTCGCAAAGTAATCCGGGGCCTGAAGTTATTGCCAGTAATCAATACTATGTTGTTATAGGTGCTTTTGCTGTTCACGACAACGCAACCAATTTTGTAAGGCATGCTTCTTCTTTGAAATTGCCGGCATCGTATGCCTTAAATACTGATAAGAATCTATACTATGTATATGTGCTTCGTACGGATGACCGAGAGAAGGCGGTTAAGGAAGCACAACAGATCCGTTGGGATGTGAACCTGGCTGATACCTGGGTTTACCACGGACAAATTCTGGATGCCGATGTTATAGGAGGTGACGCTTCTATACCTGTAACCACTAACACGGAAGAAAATAAACCTCAACCTACCGTAGTACCAGCAGTTACTTTACCTGTACCCGAAACCGAGCCTCCTGTTGTTGATAAAGAACCTGCGCATCCATCTGCAAGTATAGATGAGGGTGAAGGCAAGCGTTTTCTATTTCACGTATTCAGAGCAAATGATGGTGAAGCTGTAGAAGGGGAAGTAGATGCTATTGATGTAGTACGTTCTAAAAAGATTGGCAGCTATAAAGCAAATATGCCCGTGCGTGTTTCGCAGGAAGGTAATCTTAGTGATGTATCGTTTATATGTGAAGTGTTTGGGTACAGACGCGCACAGAACACGATTAACTATCAAGATCCATTGGCAATGGACGGAGTATCTCAGGACTCCAGTCAAAATATAGTTGTTCCGTTTGAGTTGGTACGACTCAAGAAAGGAGATATAGCCGTAATGTACCATGTTTACTTCTTTAAAGACGCAGCCATTATGCGACCAGAATCTAATTACGAAGTAAATAGTCTTGTAGAAATGCTGAAAGAAAATCCAAAGTATAAAATAAGAATTCATGGTCACACCAACGGAAGTGCCTATGGCAAGATCGTCTACATGGGTAAGTCCGATAACTTTTTCTCATTGTCCAACACACGCGATGGTTTTGGTTCTGCCAAAGAGCTTTCTGAAGAGCGTGCTAAAGTTATTCGTAATTTTCTGATCAGTACCGGCATTGAGAAAGATCGTATGAGCATCAAGGCGTGGGGTGGAAAGAAACCTGTTCAAAACAAAAACAGTGCGAAAGCTCAGGAAAATGTGCGCGTAGAAATTGAAATCCTCGAAGACTAAGTCCTTGTTAACGCTCAATCTTTTTTATTAAAATCCTATACGTGTTTTTACGGAGTGGCCTCTAAGTGTACATAGTACACAACTCTGTTTATAAATACCGTGAGAAAAACGTTTGGCTTTTACCGTTTTTTGTGGCGTCTATTTTTTACTAAATCACCATGAAACAAAAAATTGTAACAGTCATTGCTTTAATCGCCTGTCTGTTTGTTGCCGATGCTGCAACAGCGGATACAGGGAAATCGATCATCAAATCAGGGGTATGGCGCGGAGTGCTTGAAATGCAGGGGCTTGAGTTACCCTTTAACTTTAAAGTAACAACCGATGCTGCCGGTGAGTATGATATACAGATCATGAATGGAGAAGAACGTTTACGTCTGGACGAAGTACGGATCACAGGCGACTCCATCAATATAGCGCTTCATATTTTTGACGCTAACATCAAAGCTAAAATACTTGGCCATGGCGATTCGCTTAGCGGAGTATTCATTAAGAACTANNTATCATATTCCCTTTCATGCTGCGCAGGGTAAAGGTTATCGCTTTGTAAAAGTTGATTTCAAGTCAACAACAGAACCGGACTATAGCGGTAAATATTCTGTTAAGTTCATCCACGAAACGGATACATCAGAAGCCATTGGTATTTTCAAACAACAGGGTAACTATATAACCGGTACATTTCTGACAAGCACTGGCGACTATCGTTACCTGGAAGGAAGCGTGAACAATGGTACTATGAGTCTTAGCGCATTTGATGGTAATCATGCTTACCTGTTTACTGCAAACAAAGAAGGCGAAGGTAAATTAATCGGAGAGTTTTTTTCTGGTCTTACATGGACCGAATTCTGGACTGCAGAGAAAAATGAAAATGCCGCGTTGCCTGATCCGGAATCTCTTACCTATTTAAAACCCGGCTATGAGAAAATTGAATTTTCATTCCCTGATATCAATGGGAAGAAAGTAACTTTTCCGGATAGTAAATATACCGGTAAAGTGGTGGTGTTGCAGATCTTCGGTACCTGGTGCCCGAACTGTATGGATGAAACAACATTCTTAAGCAACTGGTATACTGTAAACAAAGGCAGAGGTGTTGAGATTATAGGTCTTGCATACGAGCGCAAAAGTGATTTCTCGTATGCCAGCGGCCGTGTTCGCAAGATGATTGATGTACTGAAAGTTCCATACGCTTTTGTAATTGCAGGGACGAACGATAAAGAAAAAGCATCGCTTACCTTGCCGATGCTAAACAAAGTAATGGCATTCCCTACAACAATCATTATCGGTAAAGATGGTAAAGTGAGAAAGATACATACAGGCTTCTCAGGTCCCGGAACAGGTCTGTATTACGATCAGTATATCGAAAGATTTAACGAGACTGTAAATGCGTTGCTGAAAGAAAGCGTTAATTAGTAAGTATAGCGCACGATACAGTAAGTAAAATGTCGCGTCCAACACAGGTTGGGTGCGACATTTTTGTTTTAACGCGATCTTAAATACTTGTAAGTCAGTATCAGCTTCCGATAGCATCATTTAATAGGTGCAAGAGACAGAGAGCATAGACACTGCATTACTTGGCTATATGCCTGCTTGTTGTGTTATAGACTATAAATGTTCTGAAGCATTATGACAGAACGGGATATATAGCGGTCTTGCCGCTATCAATAAAAATGCCTCGCGCTGTTTATCAGAACGAGGCATTTGCTTGATTATGTCTTTAAGTATATATGTTCAGGAGCCGGGCTTGTTGTAAATGAAATTACCTTCCTGTCCGTTTTTGCCTCTTTCACCATGCTTGCCGTTTGTGCCACGCTTAGAGGTTTGCATGGCTCCCGTTCCAATAGCTCCTCCGCGACCACCTTCACCACCGTAACCCGAGTAACCTCCATGCAAGTTGAATTTGATTACTTCGGTTGAAAGTAAATTAGAGGGGCATTGTACACAGCGAAATGTAAATGTACCACCGGCACCACCTTCGCCACCGTTGCCTCCATTACCACCATTCCCTCCGTGACAGTCGCAATGAATTGTGCTTTTGCTGCCATTGCCTCCGTTACCACCGCCTCCGCCATCGCCACCATTGCCTCCGTTAAGTCTTAATAGTAACGGATACATATTGGATTCAAACTGTGTTACTTCGAGAATGAGATTTTTTCCACGCTCGCCGTTCACACCGCTTTTTCCGTCAACGCCAGGTTTACCATGATTACACGGACCTTCTGATATATCTGCATCTTTAGCAGGTCTTGCGCTTATACCATGCGTACCGCTGCCAACAATCCAGCATTGCTTGCCAACCGTTAACTTATTTACTTTGATATAGCTGGTAGGAGAGGTACGGTTGAGAACAAGACTTGAAGAATCATGCATGATTAATTCATCCAGTATCAATGTATCTTCTTTCAGTTCGTACGAACTCTTTTTCTGAATCTCAAGACGCTTCTGTGCCATCAGCTTGTGGCAGGCGGGCAGGATCATGAGCAACAGGATGCAACCCGGCAATCCCAATTGTTTAACATGGTTAAATCGCATAAGGTATATTTTGTTAGGATAGGGTAAAGATAGCCAGCGATTATTTTTTTGCTTGTCAGGAAATATACCTAAGTGGTTGTATGATAATTACCTACGTAGTTAGCGGTGCGTTATAGGTGTTTTTTTACGAAGATGAATTTATACGTAGAAATACGGACACGCATTTAGTAATAAAATCGGGTGGTCTACCACTATTTATACAGAGAACAGATAACGGGGAAGATGCTTTACTTTGTGCCATAGAATAATAGATAGTGTGATAGTAAATGTTGTTGTGTCAGAATGATTGAAGATTTCTCCGCTTATTTCGATAGTGGGGTTTGGGTCGGGGGCGCACAGATAATGTGTGCCCCTTTTTTTATACCCATAAATGAATCGCAAAGGCTGTGATTTAGTAGCGCGAATCTGGAGTAATATATAGGTGTCTGACATCTTACTATTTTGATGCCGCTAGCCTCCGGCTACTGTTAAATGTAGATATACTTTTCCTAGTGACGTAATTCGTAAATCTGTCGAATCTGATGATTGCTCAGGGATTTGCAGCAGATACCGGTATAGTAAATGAAAATTTACTGCCCTTGCCAAGCTCACTTTCAATATATAAATGGCCAGCGTTTCTTTCGATGAATTCCTGGCAGAGACTCAAGCCAAGTCCGACACCGCGCTCGCCTTGTGTTCCGCTCGTAGTAAAAGTTTCCTTGTTCAGAATTTTTGAAACATCTTCTTTAGGAATTCCTTTACCCGTGTCGGTGATATAGGCTATGACGAATGTTGCCTGTATTTTAGCGCCCATCTCTACACGACCGTGGGCATTGGTAAATTTTATAGCATTGTTTACCAGGTTACGGATCACAAGTTTGATCATGTCCTTATCGGCAAAAACCTGGTAATGGTTATCGAATGTGTTGACAAGTTCTATATTCTTGCGTGATGCCAGTGGCCTGAAAAGCCGAAAGTTCTCTTCTACGATTTCGTGAATATCAAACACCGAAGGTTTAACCTGTACACCTTCCATCTGGTTACGTGCCCAATGCAACAGGTTGTCGGTAAGGCTTACGGTATACCGAACACTTTCTTTCAGGTCGGGCAAAACATTTTTGAAATCGCCTTCTGTTATATAGGTATATTCCAGCAGGTTGAGCATTTGCTGTACCTGGTGAATAGGGCCGCGCAAATCGTGAGAAATGATCGAGAATATTTTGTCCTTTGTAAGATTCAGATTTTCGAGTGATTCTGCTTGCATCGAGATCTCTTCATTCTTATTCAGGATCTCCTGATTTTTAGCAATGAGATCTTTTGTTTTTTTATCGACCATGCGTTGCAGCAACTTCTTTTGTAATCGGATCTGTTGCGTATAGTAGTATATAATTGTCCAGATGATCACCGTCAACAAAATAAAATAGAGTATATAGGCCCACCATTTTTGGTACCACGGAAATTGAATCGTAAAAGTGAACGCAGCAGGTTCACTGATAACTTCGTATATATTTTTAGAACGAACCAGAAATGTATAGGTGCCTCCGGGTATATTAGTATAGGTTGCTTCGTGGCTATCCGACCATTCAGACCATTCGTTTTCAAAACCTTCAAGTTTATGTTGGTATACTGTTTTCTCGGCGTCTTCGTAAAATGAACTTGAAAAATCGAACTTCAGGCTATTGTAGCTATGGGCAATTGCTGGGTGATGTGAATTTTGGTTGCCTGTATAAATCAGCGAATCTTTTGCCCAAACGTGATGAATTGAGGTATAAACTGGATCGTTATAAAATGTTTTTTGGTTTGGATTATACTGAAGCAACCTGAGCTCGTTGCCGATAAGAATATCTTCTGGACCGGTTATTAAAATAGGTGCATGTACGCCAATGCGCAGATCACGAATAGGAATGGCAACTTTGTTGAATGGAGTAAAGTATATTTTATACGTTCCATCACGTTGAATTTTTAATACTCCTGCAGTTTCCTGGTGGCCGGGCTTTGCTCCCCAGAAGTAAATATCTCCTTCTGCACTTTTGGCTACACTATATATACAAAAATTATCGAGTAACGCATGTGTTTTTGAATCTGGCTCGAAGCGGTCTTTAGTTTTGTTATATCTGTATAGTCCATCGGTTGTCGTTACTATAATACTGCTGGGAGTCAACTGATAAACACGATTATTCAGATTTGATGGAAGACCATGATGCATGTCATAAAATGATACAGAAATTGCTTCATCCATCTCTTTGTTTAACTGAATCTTGTAAACTCCTTTTTGTCGATGACTGCTCCACAGGTATCCATCTTCTTCTGCCAGAAAGAATCCCGTGTCATCAAATCCTTTAATCAGGATTTTCTTCCATGTATTTTTCACTTTCTTCAGAAGAAAGAGCCCGTCTGCCGCGCCCATAATCATCCGGTCGGTATGATTTCTAACCTTACACAGAACGTATGCTTCCTGGTGACTAACGATCTGAACAGCTTTCGCGCCCTGCAGCTCATACACTCCGGTATTGTGTGCAGCATATATACGTCCATCCAGGTTTAAAAAATTCGAGCAGCCTCCTTTCTGAATAGGTATAAATGTATCGGAAGTATTTTTATAGTAAAGGTTGCTGGCAGTACCTACATACAGGTTCGAACCTGATTTTCCCAATGATACAATCTGGTTTTGTAAGCCATTTCGCTTGTCGTAAAAAGTGAGTGGGGAACTGGTAATAATCTGGATAAGAGCATTGTCGGAAGAGATCCACAGATTGCGTTGTGTGTCCTTGAACAGAATGCCAGGGGTTACAAAATCCCCCAGCGCAGCGACATTAAGTGTGGATGTTATATTGCCCCTCCTGTTCATAAAGGCAATCTCTTCGTCCGATGAGATTGCAATCATGCCGTTGTCAAGAGTTCTGAGTACAGTAAAAGTTTGTCCCCGTGCGTGGGATTTTAATTCATTGGGAAATAATTTTAGTTTACCCTTTGCACCCGGTGTGATGTCGAGGGTCCAGATCCGTTGTTGTTGATCAAGGATAATGAGTGAGTTTGTATCATAGGCATCTAACCACCGTATCGAAATTTTGTTGAGCTCGTCACTAAAGCCTTCGTGTTCAAATTTTCCGTCTTTGTAAAGCAACATTTCATTATCTCTTACAAGATAAAGCCGGTTTTGAACTTTCACGAGCCCTTGGTTAGGGGCATCTATTGGATAGAATTTTTGATTTTCATAGCGGAGTATAAAATCATCGGTTTGAAAAAAAATGGCTTTTTTATAAACTACAATAAGATATATAGTTGAATTATTGTAGGGCTCCGGAATCTGGTTTTGAAGCGAGTGGTATTTATACTGTCCCGTTGAATCTTTTCGAAAGTATCCTACATCCGCGGTGGTCCCTACATATATATTGCCGAGTGTATCCGGAGCCATGGAATGGATAATATTTTTATTGGGAAGGGCGAACATATCCCATTTGGTGCCGTCATATTTTAATACACCTTCGTTGTTGGCAATGAAAATATTGTCTTGAAAATCGGGTTTGATGTACCAGTTTTGAAGCGATGCTGCTTTATATACATCCGATGTATGATACTGGACAAAAGGTTGTTGTGCATGAGCAATTACGCTCATGAAAAGAGACAGGTATAGGATTAAAAAAAAACGCTTCATAGAGGCGTGTCTCTCTTGTTCAGGTTTTATAATGCAATGCGCGCTACTGCAGGATATTCGTAAGCTGCATACCTACCTGAGCTGTGTTGGCTTTGTATAGGTATTTGCAAAGTATCCTGAAGAGCTCGGCACTGTTTACAGGTTTCAGCAAACAACTGCTGGCGCCTGCGCTCAATGCTTCTGCTATATTTTCTTTCAATACAGGTGCTGTAAGACAACTGATAATCGGTATATATTTGTTAAACTCCCGTATTTTCGCTGTCGCTATATTTCCATCCTGACCAAGAATCAGGTCATCCATCAACACCAGGTCAAAGTGTTGTTCCGATACCGTGGCTACGGTTTCGTCTCCGCTTTCAGCCATCAGCGTTGTGCATCCCCAGCCTTCGAGCATGGACTGGAAAAGCATGGCGTTTATTTTACTGTCTTCTACAACCAACACTCGTTTTCCTTCGAATGGACGCTTGGTACTTTCAGTAGGGGCATTGATAAGACGGAAGGGAAAGGTAATTTTTTTCTCGTTGCCTTTACTGAGATCGATCTTCATGTTCTCCCGGTCATAACCGGTAATGTCAATAACGATCATGGTAACATTATCGAACTGATCTTTCTTCGTGATCTCAATAAAGACTTCATTAATGTCAAAAGATTTAGCCAGAAACAGACAGCCGTGTTTGATAGCACCCACCAGGCGATCATGATTACCAAGATATACATCGTCCAGCTGAACGTCAATGTTCAGCTTTAACAGTACTGTGCGGTACCGGTTCAGTTTGTTTGCCAGTTTATAGCAGGATTCACGTAGGCTAAATTCTTCCATAGGTAGATTGTGCTTTTAATGCATTCTCCTTGAATCAAATCTCTGCAAGTATAGGTTGTTATTTAAAACGATACATCCGTGATGAATTGAGTGTCATATCAGTAAAAATACTGATTCCTTATAAGGTTACTTTGTTACTATATTTTTCAAGCCAATTATAAAATATGGCTTTAAGACGTTTAAACGACATTTTGAACCGTTAAGGTGTAACAGGTCATTTCCGCAACGAGTTTCAGCTTGTACGCATCGTGAAATTTTCGGGCGGTCTTTTCCGTAAATATATTCTGAAAGTAGTGCCGTGGTTGATCTTGCTCTCAACTTCTATTTTGCCACCCATGGCTACTACTTGTGTTTTTACAAGATATAGCCCCATGCCTTTGCCCTCTACGTGAAAGTGAAAGCGCTTATATAGTGTAAACAGGTTTTGCTTGTTGGTTTCCGTATTAAACCCAAGTCCATTATCGTTTACAGAAATACAGATATACTCATTGATCGGGTATGACTTTACTTCAATAGCAAGTTTGTGGTCGGGGTGCCTGTATTTAATAGCGTTGCTGATCAGGTTGAAAAGTATACTATCGATATACGGCTTTACGCATACTACCACCGGGGCATTTTCGAAATGTACTTTTATATCGGCTTGTGTTCCCTGTATCTCGCGCTCCAGGTTCGACATGACAAGCGAAAGTTCTTCGCTGAGATTTACCGGTGTAAGAAAGCTTGTTCCATTTCCCTTTATTTCGAGAATAACATTCAGGTCTTTAATCACGGTGTCCAGTTCGTGCGTAGACGTAATCAGTTTATCGATGATTAATTTTTCTTCATCGGTATCATTCGCATAGTCTAATACTTTACCCAGGCCCAGGATGCGTGCAGCAGGAGCCCGCAAATTATGTGCTGCTATAAATGCAAACTGCTGCAGCTGCTGGTTATACTCCATCAGCTCTTTGGTACGGTCGCGGATCTCTTCTTCGAGTGAATCATTCTTGGCGATGATCTTTTTATTCTGCATCAGGATGGTCTGCTGCGCTTCGCTCAGTTTTTTATTCTGACTCTCGAGTAAATCTTTCTGCTTGTATATTTCTTCCTGCTGTGCTTTCAGTTCCTCATTCTGTGCGGTAATCTCTTCCTGTTTACTTTGCAGCATCCGGTTTTGCGATTGTATCTCGCGCGTACGTTCCGCTACCTGTCGCTCGAGTATTTCGTTCTGTCGCGAAAGTATAACTGCCTTTTCTGCTTCCGACTCGCGAAGCTTTACCTCCATAGAAAACTTTTTATGTGTCTGGAAAGCAGTAAAAAGT
>DJFR01000214.1:0-2346 GCA_002432545.1 Flammeovirgaceae bacterium UBA5867
CAGCTCACAACTCAAAGCTATTTCAAAATCCAATCGAGTTCCCTCCGTCCACAGGGAGTATTGTGCCGGTGAGGAATGTTGATTCATCGGAGGCGAAGAAGTAGGCTGCGTTGGCTACATCACGGGGTATACCGAGCTTGCCCATCGGTGTGCGTTTTAATACTTTTTCTTTTCGTTCCGGATCGCTGTTAAGTGCTTTCGCAGACATTTGTGTTTCGATGAAGCCCGGTGCTATACAGTTAACCCGAATGTTGGAGGGTGAGAGTTCTACCGCCATCGCTCGCGTCATACCTTCAATGGCACTTTTGGAAGCAGTGTAGGCAATCACTTTGGGTATACCATATTGAGATGCCATGGAACTGATATTGATGATCGATCCGCTTTTCTGTGCAAGCATCACTTTGGCTACTTCGCGACTGATCACAAATACACCGAGTACGTTGGTTTGCAGTATAGTTTGAAATTCAAGATCCGTTACCTCTACAAGATCTTTCTTCATATTTATACCCGCATTGTTTACGAGTATATCGATCGTGCCGTACGTTTCCGTTATATACTTTACCTTTTGTGGAATTGCGGAGAGATCTGTGATATCAAAGGCAAGCGGTATACAAAGTGATCCCAGTTCTTTCGCGGCTTCGTTCAGCTTTTCTTCGTTGCGCCCGGTAATGATCGTACGAATGTTATGTTGAACAAATTTATGAGCAATGGCAAGCCCGAGTCCTGAGCCGCCTCCGGTTACAATAGCAATTTTGTTGGTTGTTGTTTTCATGAATAGATTAAAAAAATAAGCGTTTACTTTACCACTTCGGTTTTATACCTGGTGCAAAAGGAAACTCAAGGCTTTGATAATATTGAAGTGACTGCTCCGGTTTTTCGAGTCCGGAGGGTATATCTTTTTTGGAAAAGGTCTGGAAGTATAGTACACATGCATTTCGCCACCAGATGGCTTCCTGATGTTGTATAGCGAGCAGACTGTTAACTTGTTGAAAGCGTTCCTCATCTACAATGCCTTTCAACGTATTCCATTGCTGTTGCATGTGACGTACCGAATCAGCACCCTGGTAATAACGATAGCACAGCTCATCCCAAAGTGTTCTTCCTGATTTGACTTTATAATTCCACGGAACATGATGATACCATAGTAAATATTCTTCCGGGCATGCCTCTGCTGAACTATATATCTTTTGGACCTCAGGAGTATATTGTAAAAGTGCTTTGCTGCCGGTAGCCGTACGGTTAAATCCGATCCCATTCTCATCCGCCTGGTGATAATATACCGATGTCCAATCGGCACGTGGTTTATCTTTGATCCATGGTCCCGGACCATAATGATGATTCCATCCCATGATGTGATGCAGCCCGAGCGGAGTCATATACTGCACCGTTACTTCGCGCGAAGCAAGCATTATATTCTTTAATGTGCTCACGGATTTTTCATCGTTCGTAAATGTAGCGCGTATCCATTCTTCAGCAATTGTCTCAGATGACAGTGAAGGATTCCAGGCAAGTCTTCCCAATGTATACCAGTTCGCCTGGGCGAATGGATGGCCGGTCCAGTTACGATCATTGCCGATGTTAGCTACCCCAGCTATACCGGTAAGCAAATGATTCTCCAGCAACCCATCTACTACGCGTGCTACGGTCGATCCTTTACCTTTTACATACGTATCAGCATCAAGGCATTCTTTAAACAGCGGAGCAAGNNAACGGAGTCTTCGGCATCGCACCGAAGAGCGGATGAAATGGTTCGCGCGGCTGAAAATCAATCGGGCCGTTCTTTACCTGTACAAGTACATTACTGGCAAACGTTCCATCCAAAGGTTTAAATTCATTATAGGCTTGCTTCGCGCGATCTTCCGGTACTTCGTTGCTATAAACAAAAGCGCGCCACATAACGATACCGTTGTGCGGGGCTAAAGCTTCGGCCAGCATGTTGGCACCATCGGCATGATTACGATTGTAGTTTTGCGGACCGGGTTGTCCTTCGGAGTTAGCTTTTACCGTAAAGCCGCCAAAGTCGGGGATATAGGTATATATTTCATCAATCTTTTTTTTCCACCACGCTTTAACAGCAGCATCCAGCGGATCAGCTGTGGAAAGTCCACCAATCTCAACCGGTGCACTAAAGCGTGCCGTTAAATATACTTTTATCCCGTACGGACGAAATACATTGGCAAGCGCTGCTACTTTTTTCAGATAGGGCTCGGTAAGTATTTGTGCGTTGGCGTTTACGTTTGTAAGCACCGTTCCGTTTATACCGATGGAGGCATTGGCACGGGCGTAGTCTATATACCGCTGATCAATATAGCCCGGCAGACGATGCCAGTCCCACAACGAAAAACC
>DJFR01000214.1:2425-38822 GCA_002432545.1 Flammeovirgaceae bacterium UBA5867
AAATGAAAGGTGCCATAGAATACAGCTATATCATTATTAGCTGTGATAATGATGCACGGTTTGTTTTTGACACGGGTTTGTACAATCACAAAACCTTCTGTGCCCGCAGCTTTCAGTTTGTCGGTGAGTGGAAGTGATGCTATAATAGTGGAGGAGGAGGGCGTACCGATAACAATACTACCGCCTTGTATAGCATTACCGAACGTTGCTTTTGTTTGTAGCAAACCCTGCAGGGCAGTTTGAAGTTCCTGTCGTGCGAGAAGCAGCGTGGGCGATTCCTTCTCCAGCACAATAAATTGCGTAAAGGTTTTATAGCGATTTATAGCGGAAGCATCGGTAAGCTTGTTATACCGGAGCCAGAGCTGATAACCATCTTCACTATATACAGTTGACGTACTAATGCAAAGCGCTACAGCAAGAAGTACACGGAACATCGATCGGTATAGTGTCATTGCATACAGGCTTTAGGTGAATATATAGGTTTTACTTTTTTCGAAGAGACGATTCGCGTACAATCATATTGTGGTGCAATACAATTGTGTTGAGACTTGTACCTTCTTTATTATCGAGTTTACGAATAAGGGTCGCGGCTGCAAGTTCGCCCATCTCTTGTCCGGGGTAATTCAGGGTGGTTAGATTTGGCTCAATCACTTTAGACAAAGGATCGTTGTTAAATCCCGCGACAGCGATCTGCTCCGGAATTTTTATACCGGCTTGCTTGAGTGTACGAATACAACTTACAGCGGTGGTATCGTTGGCTGCAAATACACCATCCGGCAGCTCGCTCGTTTCCAGTAGCCGTTGCGTTACTTCGGCACCAGCCTGTTCACTCAGGTTGCAGGGGAATACAAGGCTTTCATCGTAAGATATAGAGTTGTCAAGTAACGCATGGCGATATCCTTTCAGGCGATCAGCATATACATTTCGGACAACACTCCCGGTAATATGCGCAATGCGCTTACATCCCTGGCTGATCAGGTGACTGGTAATTTCATAACCGGCTTTATAGTTATCAATAACTATACTGGTACACTGCGGATGTTCAAATACACGATCAAAGAATATCAGTGGTATACCTTTATTTAAGAACAAATCAAAGTGATTGATATCTTCTGAGTCGTACGCCAAAGAAACCAGCAAACCATCAACACGACTATTATATAGAGTCTTAATGTTAGAAAGTTCTTTGTCTTTTGATTCAGTCGATTGACTGATGATAAGATTATATCCGGCAGCATTGGCAACTTTTTCCATCCCTGATATCACAGCCGACATGAAGTAACTATTCAAGCGTGGTACAATAACACCAATGGTATTACTTCGACTTCGCCTCAGGTTACTGGCAAAGAGATTTTGCTGGTATCCGAGCTCCTTCGCTTTATCAAGAATTTTTTTACGAGTGTCCTTCTTGATAGCCGGGTGATCTTTCAGACCGCGACTAACCGTAGCTGGCGAGAGATCGAGCGCTTCCGCTATATCATATATCGTAATTTCTTTTTGCGTGTTCATGAATTTGGGTAGAGGGCAAAGTTTAGCGATGCAAAATACAATTTGTCTCTGGTCTTAATTCAACGTTGCCAGCAACCAATCGTTATTATTTTATTAAATCGGTTGCATTGCAATTATCAGCATAATTGCTGTAATAAGCGTCATGTTTAAATAAATATTTGCAATCGGTTGCATTTTTTAAATCATTATTTCACCTTAGTCATAACAATGATTATTTCCGGATGAAGACAGCTTGAAGAGGCGGGTTTCAGATGGTAGAGGGGATTCTTTTGTCTTTTTTCTGCAAACGTTTTCGATACTCAACTAAACTAAATACTCTATGAAACAAAAAGCTCTACTAATCTATTATGTAGCGCTGCGAAAGTCTGTCTGTTCTGCCCGGATCAGGCTCTTGCTGCTGTGCGTCTTTCTTAGTTCAACGGCCTACGCGCAAAATGTTATTACCGGTAAAGTTACCGATGAGAGTAACAACGGTATGCCTGGTGTAAGTATACTCTTAAAGAATACAACCACCGGAACCACCACCGAT
The DNA here is from genome assembly GCA_002432545.1 of Flammeovirgaceae bacterium UBA5867. GTDB lineage: Bacteria > Bacteroidota > Bacteroidia > Cytophagales > Cyclobacteriaceae > Ohtaekwangia. The sequence goes on from DJFR01000214.1 coordinate 4,464, forward strand.
GCAGAAGGTAATTACTCTTTAAATATACCGGCATCCAACGATCCGCAGGTACTGGTATATTCATTCATCGGTTATCTCACGGAAGAAGAAGTGATCGGTGGCAGAACGGTAATCAACATTAACCTGCTGCCCAACATTGAGACACTGGGTGAAATTGTAGTGGTAGGATATGGAACGATGAAGAAGAGTGATGTTACCGGCTCCGTTGTTTCGGTTAACTCGGAAATGTTAAGCGAAGTGCCGGTGGCAAACTTGCAATTAGCGCTACAGGGTAGAGCGGCCGGTCTTGAAATACAACGGGTGGGCAGTACGCCCGGTGCAGGTGCAAGAATCCGTATTCGTGGTGAGCGATCTGTGAGCAGTGCCGAAGCGAATGATCCGCTTATCATATTGGATGGTATACCTTTCGAAGGTGGCAACCTCAACGATATCAACCCGGATGAAATTAAATCAGTAGAAGTATTGAAAGATGCATCTGCTACTGCGATATATGGTTCACGTGGTGCCAACGGTATCATCCTCATCACTACGAAAAGAGGAACACCGGGAGAGAATCGTATTTCACTCAACTCGTATTATGGTATCAGCTCAGTAGCGCGCGAATACCCGGTATATAATGCTGCAGAATATAGAGCAATGCGCGATACATCTCCGTGGAATGGAGGCTATATGCCGGAAGAAATGGAATCAATCAACACGGGTCGTTCAACCGATTGGCAAGACCTGATGTATAAGAATGGCTATATCACCGATCATAACCTTACCGTTTCCGGAGGAACAGAGAAGAGTCAATATTCAGTAGGTGGCGGATATTTCAAAGAGACAACCGTTTTACCCGGTCAGGATTTCAGTCGTCTTACGCTACGCCTTACCAACGATCTGCAAATTGGTGAACGCATTAAAATAGGATTCAACAGCATGAATACCTATAGCACACGCAACGGTTCATCCATCAACCCGATGTTCAATATAATTTCATTAAGTCCGTTGATGCCTGCCTATAACGCAGCGGGTGAAATTATAAAAACACCAGCGGGTAACCTCGATGACCAGGCGAATACCTATAGCCCGCTGTTATTAAAGAGTAATGACAACGACTGGGTCGATCGCATCCGCAGACTTCGCTCATTCAATAGTTTATATGCGGAAGTAAAGATCATTGAGCCGTTAAAGTATAGATTAAATGTAGGACTTGACTACCGCCAGGAAGAGAACGCTCAGTTCAGAGGAAGCGATAGTTATTTCCGTCCGCTGCAGGGAAATACAGCGAGTGTAAATAACACCGTGGGGTATGGATACACCCTGGAGAACTTGCTCATGTTTGATAAGACTATAGCAGACAAACACAGAGTTGGTGTAACCGGGCTCTTCAGTGTACAAAAAGATCAGACACACAATACCTATGTAGCAAAGGACTCGATCGATCAGGACTTCGTTCAATTCTATAACCTCGGTCAGTCCAATCAATCTACTACGAACTTGGCAACACTAAGTGGAAGCGAAACTTCCTGGGGACTGGTGTCCTATATGCTTCGTGTTAACTATGCATACGATGATAAGTACCTGTTAACGCTTACAGGTCGTATCGATGGTTCTTCACGCCTTACAGACCGGTGGCATCAATACCCTGCTGTGTCGGTGGGATGGAATGTTATCAAGGAAACATTCATGGATAACATAAGCAATGTTGTCTCAAACCTGAAGGTGCGTGCCGGCTGGGGTGAAACTTCGAACCAGGCCGTTGCTCCGTATGCTACATTGGGCGGTGTAACGAACCTCATCTATAACTCTGATTGGAATACGAACCGAAACCTTCCTATACTCTATAACTTCGGAGAGAATGTTGAAGGTGGATACTATGTAAGTACAATACCTAGTAAAAAACTCGTTTGGGAATTTACCCGCACAACCAATATAGGTCTTGACTTCGGTTTCCTGAACGATCGCATCACCGGTACTATAGACTGGTACAATGCTCAAACGCATAACATCATTTATAATTTGCAATTGCCTCCAACATCAGGTGTATCCGGTACATACGCTACCAACATTGGTCGTATGGAAAACAAAGGTGTAGAGATCTCGCTTACTTCTGTTAACGTAGAAACACCAGGTGGATTTACCTGGAGTACAGATTTAAACGTATTCTGGAACCGGAACAAATTGTTATACCTGCAAGACGGCTTCCAACGCAACATTGCGAGCGGTCTGCACATAGGCCATCCGTTGAGCGCTATATATGACTATGAAAAACTGGGCATCTGGCAACTCGATGAAGCAGATGAAGCGGCAGTATACGGACAAGTGCCGGGCCAGTTGAAGATTCGCGACATCAGCGGACCAGAAGGTGTACCGGATGGAAACATCGATCCGGATAACGATCGTAAAGTAATCGGAAGCGGTCAGGCTAAATGGCAGGGCGGTATAACCAACCGATTCAAGTTTAAAGGTTTTGATTTCTCATTCGTTACCTATGCTCGTATTGGTGGAACGATCATCAGTGGTATACATCAGCCAACCGCTGCATATCTTACAAACCTCGATGGTAAACGCAGCGGTTTGAAAGTAGACTATTGGACACCTACCAATCCGACCAATGATTTCCCAATGCCTTCTACGAGAATTACACCTCCAAATGCCGGCAACGCGTGGACAACACTCGGTTACTATGATGCTACGTTTGTTAAAATCAGAAGTATAAACCTGGGCTATACATTGCCGCGCAGTGTATTGAGCAAGATCGGAGCGCATTCTGTACGGATATATACTACGGTGCAGAACCCGTTTGTATTATTCTCTCCATACATGAAAGCAGGTGGTATAGATCCTGAAGCAACCGGAACCGGAACATCAGGCTTTGTTCAGAACGGTGGTAACATTCCGGCACGTGCACTCACCGTTGCTACCAGCACACCGCCTACGCGGTCTTATATACTGGGTGTTAATTTAACCTTCTGATATATATATACCATGGCTCGTATGAAACCTGCGATATATAGAACGTACCACACGGTTTCATCGCTTTTGATAATTAAAAAACATCTTCACATGAAATCAATCAGTAAAATATTTTTGATATGCATCACGGCACTGCTCGTGCCTGGATGTAACGAAGTACTGGACGAGCATCCGTATACCGCCTTTACTACGCAGTACTTTGAATCGGAAGAAGGACTGAACAGCGCAGTGGTGGCTGCCTATGCCGGTATGCGCTATAATTATGGTCCGGTGGGTGCATTGGACATTACAGCTTTCGGAACAGACGAATGGTCTAACGGAGATCAGGCCCTGAATCAGGACTTGAATGTATATAACGTAACTACTACCGATGGATCTATACTCACCCCCTGGAACCGTAACTACTGGCACATTAACCTGTGCAACGCTGTAGTAGATATAGCACCGGGCGTAGAGATGGCTGAAAATGAAAAAAATGTATTGGTAGCCGAAGCACGTTTCCTGCGTGCAAACTATTACTTCCTGCTGGTATCACAATTCGGAGCTGTACCGTTGGATTTAGGTTCAGGCGAATTGAAATTCAATACAGAACCAACTACAGAATTTTACCGTCTGCCGGTAGAAGAGCTGTTGGTGAAGAATTACCAGGCGATGATTGATGATCTGATTTTTGCAAGTGAAAATCTTCCCGATCAACGTCCGGTGGCAGCCTTCAGACTTTCGAAAGCAGCAGCATTACACTTGCTTGCCAAAGTATATCTGCACCGCGGATACTCTGCCGCAAAAGATGGAAACGATTTTCAGAATGCCTATACCAACGCCAGGAAGCTGATCGATAACCAGGCAACCTATGGAGTAGGTTTATTGACTGACTATGCTGATGTGAACAAAGAAGGAAACGACTATAATAAAGAGATCATGTACTCGGTAGAGCGTTTGCCATTGAACAACGCAGCCAACGAGATCGGCAGTCCGGGAACTGACTTTGCCAACAAAGCAAACCAGGCCAACAACATGTATAACTGTAATTACCAGCAGGCAGTGCCCGCTACCTATTACAATACAGATCTTCGCGGTAAATCATTATTTACTTCGCGTGTACTCCAGTATGGTCGCCCGTTAAGACGTTTTGCTCCGACACAGTGGTTGCTCAATACAGCCTTTTCAGATAAGCTGAACGACAGTCGTTTTGATAATACATTCCGCATGGTGTGGTTAGCTGATACATGGGAAGAAGAGGGTACAGCTGCATACGATACCTATGTAAATCATTTGGCAACCATGGGACTTGCTCTCGGTGATACTGCTATATATCTGACCAAGACCGATGCAATAGCAGAGTCGTTGAAAGCACTGACCGGAACTAAGAAGAAACACTATCTCATCGTTGGTCCGAAAGATTTTTACTCGGCAAGCAATGCAACCTTCCAGGTATATCCGAGTATTAAAAAGTTCGATGCTGTACAGCGCGCTAACTTCAACGATGCGTCCGGTCGTCCGTTTGCAGTAAGTAAACTTTCTGAAACATACCTGCTGGCTGCTGAAGCTGCCATGCAAATAGGACAGACCGATGAAGCTGCTACATTGATCAATGTATTGAAATTAAGAGCTGTTTATCGCCCGGGACTGTCTGCACAGGACATCGCATCCCGCTATGAACTTATAAAAGTTGAAGCATCAGATATCAACCTTGATTTTATACTGGATGAACGTTCCCGCGAACTTTGCGGAGAAGGGTTACGATGGATCGATCTTGCAGCGCGTGGTAAACTGATTGAGCGTTCAGCACGCAATCCGCAATCCGTAAACATCAAAGCATTCCATATACTCCGCCCGATTCCTCAGAGTCAGTTGGATGCTATATCAGATCCTGATAAAGCCAAGTATCAGAATGCCGGATATTAAAATGAAGATATACCTATATACATATTTGCCGGGTACAATACCGGCTTTACAGAAAAGATATATACTATGAAGAATTTAAAATTTATACCCACGGTGCTGCTCGCACTCTCTGCCGGAATATATGCCTGCGAGCCGGACCCGATCGATATACAGAATCAAGGTAATTTTACCGATACGGAAGGACCGTTGAAAAGCGCTGCGGATTTTCCCATCGGTATAGCGATAGACTATACTCCGTTTATGACGGATGCTGCCTATAAGAACATTGTAGCAACGGAAGCAAACAGCACAACGTTTGGCTACAGCATGAAACACGGTGCGCTCGTAGACAACGAGGGAGCTATTGATTTTACAAATGCCGATGCGTTATACGATGCAGCAACAGCAGCAGGCTTACAAGTATTCGGTCATACACTAGGCTGGCATCAGAATCAGAATGCAACATACCTGAAAACCGTTGTAGGCGGTGGTGCCGGTTCTGACCCGGTAAATCTTTTAGTTAACGGAGACTTTGAAGCCGGAAGCGGAGACAATTTTACAAACTGGGGAAAATGGAATGGTGCAGCTTCGCTTGTACAAGGTACAGGTGCAAATGAAATACACGGAGGCGCGCGTTCATTGAAAGTTGTTGTAGCCGCCAATGGAAATCCGTGGAATGTACAAATGGCGAGCGATCTTTTCAGCACAACCGTTGATACACAGTACAAGATTTCTTTCTGGATCAAGTCAGCAAACGCAGGTGGTGTGATGCGTGTATCTACCGGAACAACAGCACAGTATTCTCCTAACTATAACATATCTACCGAGTGGTCTAAAGTCACCTGGACTATACCTGCGAAGGACGCACAAACGCGTATTTTGTTTGACGTGGGGAGCACAGCCAATACATACTATATTGATGATGTAACGGTAATCGATGCTGCTGCAGGCGAAGCGCCAGTAGGGGATGCGTTGGTTGAAGCCGTAAGCAATGCAATGGAAAGCTTCATAACAGAAACCGTAACACACTATAAAGGAAAAGTAAAAGCATGGGATGTTGTGAACGAAGCCATGGCCGATGGTAACAGTGGATTGCGTACCAGCGCCAACACAACGGTAGCCGCTGATGCAACAGATATATTCTTCTGGTCTGATTATCTTGGCAGAGACTGGGCGTTGAAAGCATTTCAATATGCAGAAGCTGCAGATCCGGATGCATTACTTTTTATCAACGACTACAACCTGGAAGCGAACAGTATTAAAGTTGATTCATTGATCGCCTATGTAGAAGAGCTTCGTGCGAAAGGCGCAAAGATTGATGGTATAGGAACGCAGATGCACATCAACATAAACACTTCGTATGCCGGTATAGATCAGGCTTTCCAGAAACTGGCCGCTACCGGTTTATTGATACGCGTATCAGAACTTGACGTTCGTGCCAACCCGTTGGACAAAGCTAATTTTGACACCAGTCTAAATCCGTATGCACTTTCGTATCAGGCGGTAATGTACCAATATGTGGTAGATTCATATCTAAAATATGTCCCCGCAGCACAACGTCATGGTATAACCATCTGGGGTGTTTCTGATAAAGATAGCTGGTATGTAACCGTGCAGAATAAAATAGAAGCACCGTTGCTCTTCGATACAAATTATAATAAAAAACCGGCATACTCCGGAGTATTGCAGGCGCTTAAAGCCCGGTAATATTTATATATTTATAGAAATTCCGGTTAGCCTATAGCTATACAGGTAAATGGCAAGATCTGCAAAACGATCTTGCCATTTTTTAATCGTAACGAATCCATAGAATTGATAACACTATGCACCTGGCAAAACTATATATACTTTCTTTCCTGGTCGCTTCGGGTATAGCGACTTTCGCACAGAAGCAAAATGAAATTCCGCATCTTGTCAAGCAAGGTAAAACGTCTCAGCTTGTTGTTCAGAATAAACCGTTTATTATACTCGGTGGTGAGCTTGGTAATTCGAGTGCTTCCGATATCAGGTATATGGAACCGTATTGGAAGAAGTTTACCGACATGCATCTCAATACAATACTGGCCCCGGTATATTGGGAGTTGATCGAACCCACCGAAGGTAAATTTGATTTTAAGTCTGTGGACGATCTTATTGAAGAATCGCGTAAGCATAATCTGAAATTGGTATTGCTCTGGTTCGGAAGCTGGAAGAACAGCATGTCGTGCTATGCGCCTGAATGGATAAAGCTGAACCAGAAACGCTTTCCGCGCACACAGGACAAGCAAGGACGCAGTGCTGAAATTCTTAGTCCGTTCAGTGAAGCAAACCTTGAAGCTGATAAAAAAGTATTTGCCGCATTGATGAAACATATACGCCAGATCGATGAGCAGCAGCAAACCGTTATCATGATCCAGGTGGAGAATGAGATTGGTATGCTTCCGGAAGCACGTGACTATCATCCTGCTGCAACCGCTGCATTTAATAAACCGGTACCGCAGGAGTTGATGCGCTATCTCAATAGTAATAAGGAAACTCTTGCACCGGCATTGCGTGAAGCCTGGAAGAAGAACGGTTCTAAAACGAACGGCACGTGGGAAGAACTCTTCGGGAAAAGTCTGGCAACCGATGAAGCCTTTATAGCCTGGTACTTCGCCAAGTATACACAGGCAGTAACGGCAGCCGGTAAAGATATATACCCATTGCCGATGTTTATCAACGCAGCATTGAACAGACCCAACGTAAAGCCAGGCGATTACCCAAGCGGTGGACCACTGCCTCACATCATTGATATATGGAAAGCTGGTGCGCCTGCTGTTGATTTTCTCTCTCCTGATTTTTACAATCCTGATTTTAAATACTGGAACGATTTATATACCCGCTCAGACAATCCGCTATTTATACCAGAAATACGTCTTGAGCTTTCGGATGCCTCCAAAGTATTTTATGCTATAGGACATTACCATGCCATGGGCTTCTCTCCATTCTCAATTGAATCTGCGGAGGATCCGGTGAAGAGCGCATTGGCAAAGAGTTACGAAGTACTGTCTCAACTGTCTCCGGTTATCATTGCGCACCAGGGTAAAAATACCATGGAAGGAGTATTGGTTGACAAGGCGGATTCAGAGCAAATCATCAAATTGGGCAACTATACTTTTACTTTCAAACATGACTATACCTTAGGCTGGTCGCCACAAGCAAAAGATGAACAGTGGCCAATCATGGGAGGTCTCATTATTCAGACTGCACCCGATGAGTTTATTATAGCAGGTGATGGCATCGTTGTGACATTTGCTTCTAATCTGCCGGATGCGCCACTGGCCGGTATAGCCCGCATTGACGAAGGCGAATATAAAAATGGGCAATGGATAGCCGGAAGAAGAATGAATGGCGATCAAAGTCACCAGGGCAGACACCTTCGCTTTTCTGTAGGCGAATGCGGAATACAAATACTGAAACTATATCCTTACAAATAACTCATGTCAACATGCATTTCAGGAATGTGAGCATGCATCGCTATACGTGCATCGTTATTGCGCTGATGATGATGATGTGTTTGTTTGTGCTGCCGTCACAAGCGCAGGTATCCTATATTTCAAAAGCCAAAAAGGGTAATGCATTTTCATTGGTATCGGCTGGTAAAGCGGCATCGCTGTATATCCATGATACTGACTACCCCGGAGTGATACGTGCAGCGAAAGATCTTCAGCAGGATATAGCACGTGTGTCGGGTGTGACTCCGCAATTAAATGTTAATGAGTTTTCCGGAGGTGATGCTATTATCATTGGCACGATTGGTAAAAGTAAACTGATCGATCAGCTTGTCGCTTCTAAAAAACTGAACGTAAAAGATGTTATTGGTAAATGGGAAACCTTCGTGATACAGACGATCGATAACCCCATGAAAGGTATACCCCGTGCGCTGGTAATTGCCGGTAGCGACAAACGCGGAACCATCTTTGGTATATATGATGTCTCACGACAGATTGGTGTTTCCCCGTGGCATTGGTGGGCGGATGTACCACCACAGAAAAGCAATAGTCTGTACGTTGTGCCGGGACGTTACGTACAAGGTGAACCACCCGTAAAGTACCGTGGCATTTTTATCAATGACGAAGAGCCCGCGTTAGGTCGATGGGCTGTTGAAAAATATGGTGGATTCAATCATGAGTTTTATGAAAAAGTTTTTGAACTCATCCTTCGTCTTAAAGGAAATTACCTGTGGCCTGCTATGTGGTGGGCAAGCTTCAACAGCGATGATACACTGAACCCGAAGCTTGCGGATGAATACGGTATAGTAATGGGAACAACGCACCACGAACCCATGATGCGTGCGCATGCCGAATGGCGAAAGGGTGGTGAAGGTCCATGGAACTATGAGAAGAATGAAAGTACACTTCGTAAATTCTGGACAGAAGGTATACAACGAATGAGTATGTATGAAAGCATAGTCTCCGTTGGTATGCGTGGCGATGGCGATATGGCGATGAGTGATGATACAAACATTGCTTTACTGGAGCACATTGTAAAAGACCAGCGTGATATTATTCAGCAGGTAACCGGTAAAGAACCTTCCACAACGCCCCAGCTATGGGCGCTGTACAAAGAAGTGCAGGATTACTATGACAAAGGCATGCGTGTACCAGACGATGTTACACTGTTGCTCTGCGATGACAACTGGGGAAACATTCGAAAGCTGCCAAAGCTGGAAGACAAACCGCGCAAAGGCGGCTACGGTATATATTATCATTTCGATTATGTAGGTGGTCCGCGAAACTATAAATGGATCAACACTAACCAGATCGAACGCACATGGGAGCAAATGCACCTGGCGTATGAGTATGGTGCCAACCAAATCTGGATTGTCAATGTAGGTGATATCAAACCGATGGAGTTTCCGACTTCCTTCTTCCTGGATTATGCGTGGAATCCAACACGCTGGAATCAAACCAACCTGAATGACTATACCGGGCAGTGGGCAAAAGAGCAATTCGGAAGTATATATGCAAAAGAGATTGCTGCTATACTGAATGGCTATACAAAGTATAACGCCCGCAGAAAACCGGAATTGCTTTCACCCGATACCTATAGCATTACAAACTATCGCGAAGCCGAAATGATGCTAAGCGAATATAACACTTTAGTACAGCAGGCTGAAAAGATAAACGCTGCATTGCCGTCTGAATATAGAGATGCATTTTTTCAATTAGTGCTGCATCCTGTAAAGGCTTCGGCTAATTTGAATGAAATGTATGTAGCTGCTGCGCGCAATCGACTGTACGCTGCGCAAGGTCGTGCCAGTACGAACATGATGGCCGAGCGTGTACGAAAGTTATTTGATGAAGATGCCGCGCTGTCGCGACAATACAACAAGGGTATAGCGAATGGAAAGTGGAACCACATGATGGACCAGACACACATCGGCTATACATACTGGCAGCAACCGCCTAACGATGTAATGCCTGATGTTAAGATCATCCGTATACCGGAGGGTGCGTCTCTTGGAGTAGCCATTGAAGACTCCGATAATGCATGGCCTTCCGGGCAACAGCAGGCTGTACTTCCTGAGTTTGATGCGTTCAATCAACAGGTATACTATATCGATATTTTCAATCGCGGACAAACTCCTTTCGACTATCACATAACAACCGAAGCGCCCTATATAAAGATCAGTGAACCCAGAGGAAACATAGAGACAGAACAACGCATCTGGATCAGGATCGACTGGCAAAACGTTCCTCCAGGCATACATACGATACCTGTAAGCATAAAAGGTGCGAGCGAAAATGTAGTAATAAAGGCCATTGTGAACAATGTAAAACCAAAGGTTACGCAACCCAAAACATTTATAGAAAGCAATGGCTATATATCCATCGAAGCAGAACATTATGCAAAAGCTATAAATTCACCATTAGTACGTTGGGATGTTATACCAGGACTTGGAAGAACATTATCGTCTGTTACAGCTTTTCCGGTTACAGCTAAAAGCGAAACGCTCAGCGCAACAAGTCCGCATCTGAAATACGGAGTATATCTGCCGGATAGCGGTTCGGTAAAGGTTAAATTATATCTTTCGCCAACGCTTAACTTTCATAATACAACAGGACTTCGCTTTGCTGTTTCGTTTGATAACGACCCTCCTCAAATCATTAACCTGCATGACGACTCATCGCTCAAGGCATGGGAGCAATGGGTAAGTGACAATGTGATCTTGAAAACATCAAATCACGTGCTGCCACGGAGTGGCTACCATACTCTCAAATTCTGGCGCATCGATGCAGGCGTAGTATTGCAGAAGCTTGTTATCGAGACGAAGGAAATTAAACCGAGTTACCTGGGGCCACCGGAGAGTTATTCTACCCGGTAGTCCAATCCGCGCCAAATATATATCCCAAACACCAAACCTATGACAAGTTACAGAAAAGCATGTGCAGCCGTAACATCTATACTGATGATGTTAACGGCAGAAACCATCGCACAACCGGGCGATGATAAAGGTTTAAAAGATTACTATAAAGATTATTTCCCCGTAGGAGTTGCTGTGTCTCCGCGGGCATTGCAAGCGGCAGAAGGAGAATTGATATTGAAACAGTTCAGTAGCATGACTCCGGAAAATGCCATGAAGATGGGACCTATCCATCCGGAAGAGAATCGTTACTATTGGGACGATGCTGACAAGATTATAGATTTTGCACAGAAGCATAATCTGAAAGTACGCGGACATGCACTCTGCTGGCACGAGCAAGCACCGCGTTGGATATTTACCGATGCGAAAGGCGACACCGTTAGTAAAGCTATACTCCTGCAGCGCTTGAAAGATCACATCACCACCGTAGTAAGTCGCTATCGTGGAAAGATATATGCGTGGGATGTTGTGAATGAAGCTGTAGCCGATGATCCGAAACAACTGCTGCGCAACTCCCCCTGGTATCGGATATGCGGGGAAGATTTTATCATCAAAGCCTTCGAGTACGCGCACGCTGCCGACCCCACAGCTCAACTTTTCTACAACGACTATAACACCGAGCGCCCCGAAAAATGCGACCGCATATATACGCTGTTAAAGAAGTTAGTTGATGCCGGAGTACCCATTCATGGCGTTGGTCTCCAGGGACATTGGTCGATCTTCGAACCCACCGAAGCAGAACTGCGCACCGCCCTCGATAAATTTTCGTCCCTCAAACTGAAAGTACAGATCACCGAGCTCGATATATCTATATACAAGTGGGAAAAATTTCAGCGTGACAAAAGACAGGGTGAGTCCGATGTTTTTACGTCAGAGCTAGAGAGCAAACAACTGGAGCAATACGAAATGGTTTTCAAAGTCTTCCGCGAGTATAAAAACGTCATCACGGGTGTAACCTTCTGGAATATATCAGACAAACACACCTGGCTCGACAATTACCCCGTACCAGGCCGCAAAAACTATCCGCTGCTGTTTGGTGTAGACTTGAAGCCGAAGCGTGCTTACTTCGCAGTGACTCGATTTAAGTAAAAAGGCTTCGAGCTGCTAGCTACTAGCTGCCAGCCCGAGGTTAGTAACCTAAATGTTTTGTTGCAGTGGGATTGTTAAATTGAAAGATTGGAAAATTATAAGATCATAAGATCTGGTGCATTTAATATTTCAATTTTCTAATTTTCCAATCTTACAATTCTGCCTTTACGAAACGAAAGCGTTTAAATTAGTGCTCCCAAACTAGCAGCTAGTAACTAGCAGCCAGCAACTAATCCCAACGCAAAGCGTAGTTAAAAAGAGAATACGTAAAAACTAAGATAATCTTATGATGGAACAAACAATGCGCTGGTACGGACCGCACGATGCGGTGAGCCTGACAGATATACTTCAGTCGGGATGTACTGGTGTGGTAACGGCCCTGCATCATATACCGGTTGGTGATGTCTGGACAATTGAAGAGATCGAAAAGCGAAAGGCCATGATCGAGAAAGCCGGTATGACCTGGACTGTAATTGAAAGTTTACCGGTACATGAAGATATAAAACGGCAGGGTGGTAACTACCTGCAGTATATCGAGAACTATAAAGAGAGTTTGAAGAATGTAGGCAAGTGCGGACTGAAAGTTGTTACCTATAACTTTATGCCGATCCTTGACTGGATGCGTACGGATATAACGTATAACATGCCAGACGGCAGCAAGGCGCTATATTTCGAGAAGGCTGCGTTTATAGCATTCGATCTTTTCTTGCTAAAACGTCCGAATGCAGCGAAAGATTATACTACAGAAGAGATAGCGCTCGCGGAAAAACGCTTTGATGGAATGACCGAAGCGGAACGCGAAAAGCTTTTCCACAACGCAACGCTTGGGCTACCCGGCAGTGATGAGCCGTTTACGGCTCCGGAAATTCTGGCGGCTCTTAAAAAATATGAAGGTATCGATGCTGCAAAACTAAGGGAGAATTTATACTATTTCCTGAAGCAGATTACTCCGACTGCAGAACAAGCAGGTGTGAAGATGGCTATACACCCGGATGATCCTCCGTATTCTATATTAGGTTTGCCGCGTATTATGAGCACGGAGAAAGATGCTACGGATTTAGTAAAGAACGTTCCTTCTCCTGCCAACGGACTTTGCTTCTGCACCGGCTCATACGGAGCGCGTGCCGATAACGATCTGCCCGGCATGGTAAAGCGACTGGGCGATCACATCAACTTCCTGCACCTGCGCAGCACCAAGCGCGACTATAAAGGCGACTTCTACGAAGCCAACCACCTGGAAGGCGATGCCGATATGTTTAGCGTGGTAAAAGAAGTTGTACAGCTCACAAAGCGAAGAGGTATATCTATACCCATGCGCCCCGACCACGGCCACCAGATGCTAGACGACCTCAACAAGAAAACCTATCCCGGTTACTCAGCCATAGGCCGCCTGCGCGGCTTAGCCGAACTCCGTGGGTTGGAGTTGGGTATTGCAAGAATGTTAGAATAAGGTATATATAAACTATATCAAAGCAGAGCTTTCATTGGAAAGCTCTGCTTTTTTATTGTATACTTTTTCTGGTGTCTGCCTCTTCTTCAATGGCATCGAGCAATACAAATAGTCCTTCGAGGTCTAACAGTGTTTCTGCCATATAGGGCGATGAGCTGTGGCTTTCGTAAATCATGTGTGCTAAAATCATTCGACTGAGATTTTTGCGGATGCGTTTGGCAGGATGGTTTTCAATAAAATGTGCTAAGGCTTCCTGTAAAACTGGAGAGACGAAAGATAATTTTCGACTTTTTTTATTTTTCTTTGACACCATATCAAGTTGTTTTAAGATTGAAGAAAGCTGATATTACTGATAAGCAGTTTGAGGTACTGCAGTTGATGGCTGAAGGATGCAGCAGCGAGGAAATAGCCGGAAAGCTTGGCAATAGCAAGAAGACGATTGATGCTATCCGGATTGAAATGCTGAATAGGTTTCAAGTGAAAAATACTGCTCATCTGATTGCTTATGGGTTTAGAAAGAAATGGCTTAAGTGACTTTCTTGGGTCGAAAGCTCGTATATAGTTCAATTAATCGTTACTCCTTATTCGGAGTTTTAAGCCTATAAACCAGTATATTCTATGGGATTCTTCAATCTATTCAAAAAGCCGCCAACCATCCAGGATGATTTTTTTGGGAAGTTAACTTTCATTGACTTTAAGGATTCATCAAAAGATTACTTCGAGGGTAGAGGTAAGTTTTTGCCAACCGATAGTCAGATTGAATACTTGATTGATGGCGATATAAGCGGGCCAACAAAAGAGCAAAGAGATTTTTATAAGAAGGTTGAGGATTCTTATGATGAAATCATAACCAAGATCACGCCCTTAATAGAAGAAGAATTCAGAAACTGGCAAGAGGACTTTGTGATCAAAGATTTCAAAAAGGAGTTTGTGCCGGTAGGAATGAAAATCCCTCGTTTACCAGCGGAAGGTATAGCATGGGATATATCCTTTAATACTATACACGATGCAAACCATCAAATTACTGTTGACTTCAAGAACTTTGAACCGGATAGCATTTTGATTGATGGATAGTATTTAACCATGCCTATATGGCGTGCATGAATTTATTCCAGAAGGCCAACGTAGACATTTTCATTGCCCCCGGATTTTTATCCGCCCAGAAATTCCGATATTTATTATTGGATAACATTGTCGGTAATAAAAGAATAACTCTCCGTGTACCTCTGTGCCTCCTTCGCGTCCTCTGTGTAATTGGATTTACTTTATACTACGGAAGAATTAAATCCCGTTGCACGAAGAACACAAAAAGGACAGAGCTTCACAAAGTTTCTATTAACGGATAACAATTAACGGATAACGCTACAGCCATGACTATATCTACCCCAACCCTAACAGGAGCCCCCGTAAGTCAATCCGAACGGATTGTCGTGCTGGATAGTGTGCGCGGTATTGCTATACTCGGTATACTGCTGATGAACATCGGTCTCTTTGCATTGCCCGGCCCAATAGGAAACGACCCTTCGGTGATGAAAGAATCCGGACTGAATTATTACTGGTGGTATATCACATCTGTATTCTTCGATGGTACACAACGCGCCTTATTCTCCATGCTATTCGGTGCCGGTATTATTCTCTTCATTGGCCGACAGGAGAACAGGAGCGAAGGTCTTCAACCTGCCGACTATTTCTTCAGAAGGCAAATCTGGTTAATCGCATTTTCACTCTTCGATGTTTTTATTTTACTCTGGAATGGAGATATACTCCTGGACTATGCCTGCTTCGGCATGATACTCTTCACTTTTAGAAAACTTCAGCCACGGACACTTATTATAGCAGCAGTGGTTTGTCTTGTATTCATGCTTGTTCGCGAGAACCGTGATTTCTATCAGCGTAAAAGTATAATTGCCAAAGGAGAAGCCGTTGCTGCGATTGATACAACTAAAACCAAGTTAACAGAGGATCAAAAGGCTGAGCTGGAAAAAATGACAGCCTTTAAAAAAAGAACAACACCAGAAGGTAAACAAAAGCGTGTTGACGAAGCGAAGCGCGAAGTACTGGGCAGCTACGCAAGAGTGTATGAATATCGCACTAACGATTATCTTGATCACCTTGGCCGCTTTATATTTTTGTATGCCTGGGATGTACTCGTTTTCTTTTTCCTGGGTATGGCGTTTTACAAGAACGGAGTTCTTACCGGAAAAGCTTCCGTAAGTGTATACGCGTGGATGGCCGTTTTCGGGCTTGCTATAGGGTTGCCCCTGGCATATTTGCGGGTGCAGACACAAATAAACTATAACTTTAATGGCTACGAATATGTCAAGAATGTACCGCTGCAGTTTTATCAGCTTGATCGTGTAGCCCGGTCGTTGGGATTGCTGGGAATCATTATGCTGCTCTATAAATCAGGTTTGTTCAATTGGCCCTTCAGAATGTTACAGCCGGTAGGACAAATGGCGTTGACAAACTATCTCTCACAATCGCTTATCTGTGGACTACTTTTTAGCGGCTTTGCGTTTGGTTTATACGGGAAGCTTGAACGCTACGAAGTATATAATGTAGTGCTCATCATCTGGGTGTTTCAAATTATATTCTGCAACATCTGGATGCGTTACTTTTTATACGGACCAGTTGAATGGCTTTGGAGAAGTCTTACCTATTGGAAGAAGCAGCCGTTTGTGAAACAATTAAATTAGATTGTCACGTTGGACTCACGTCAACTATATATGGCTGCATCGCATTTGAGTTCTGTTGTTACCTGGAACAACGATTGGATTCACTTTGGAACAGGCAACGAGATAAAGACCGATCTTGTTATCCGGATTGTTAATGACTTCCTCATAGGCGATACTATAAATTTTGTATACGAACGAACAAATTCACAAGCTTATAGCCGAATAGAGATAATGAATGTAATTACTCCGCATTTGGGAGTGCACGATTTTCAATTGTGGGATATAGGCTTAGACCGCGTAATCAAATTCAGCAAGATTGGTGTATTGTTGACTGGCGAAAAGAAAAACGATCGGAAAATGAGGATTAAAATCGGTATAGGCGTAATTATATATAAATCAGGTAAAGTATTGATCGGACAACGAACCGGTAGCCACGGGGCGAATACATGGTCGTTTCCCGGAGGACATCTGGAAGAAGGAGAGGAGCCCGAATCGACTGCGCGAAGAGAACTGCAGGAAGAAACCGGCCTTAAAGTAAATATACTCTCACCGGCAGGATTTACCTTCGATCATTTTGAAGAGAATAACACCAGTTATATTACCCTGTTCTACAAAGGTGATTGGGTGAACGGAACGCCCGAGATTCTTGAGAAAGATAAATGCCTGGAATGGCGATGGGCCGATCCATCTGATCTTCCCCAGCCACTTTTTAAACCCGTAGTGAGTTTACTGAAGCAGGCTGGTGTATAGTATATTTGATTTTTCGATTTTATTCGTTCATTTGGGAACTTCTCGCGGGTAACATATTTCCCGATGAAAATTGGCTCGCTCGAAGTGACGGTAATGTTACCGATACTATATATTAAAAACCATCATCCGTCACTATATCTTTATTTCGCTGGTCATCAAACTGGCGATCGAGGGCAAGAGCCGCACTGATGAGTCCTAAATGAGTAAAGGCTTGGGGAAAATTGCCGAGGTGTTCTCCCTGCATACCCAGCATTTCGGCATAGAGTCCCAGGTGATTGGCGTAGCCCAGCATTTTCTCAAAGAACAAACGGGCTTTGTTAAGTTGTCCCGCTTTGGAGAGACACTCTACATACCAGAATGTACACATTGAAAATGTACCTTCACCACCTTTCAAACCATCCAGCTTTTCATTGTTACGGTAGCGGTATACCAGTGAATCGGAAACAAGTTCATCTTCAATCCGCTTTAATGTTGATAACCACTTCGGATCTTTCGGTCCTATAAATCTGACGATCGGCATAAGCAACGTAGCAGCATCTACCGTATCAGCGCCTTTATACTGCACAAACGCCTGGATGTCGTTATTCCAGAAATCATCGTGAATCGATATAAATATTTTATCACGTTCCTGTTTCCACTCGGGAGGATAGGGATATGAATGCGACTCGGCAATTTTTATAGCACGATCAAGTGCAACCCAGCAGAGTAAACGTGAATAGAGAAATTCCTTTTTGCCGCCACGCACTTCCCATATACCTTGATCGGGTGTTTGCCAGTGTTGGCATACCCAGTTAACCTGGTGCGTAATGTTGCGCCAGAAATCATACGATATTGACTCATCGTGTTTATCGTATAGATATACAGCATCGAGTAATTCTCCGTAAATGTCCAATTGCACCTGGTCGTATGCACCATTACCAATTCTCACCGGTGATGATTTCTTATACCCTTCGAGATTGTGCAGTTCTACTTCGAAGAGATCTTTTCTTCCATCGATGCCATACATTAATCGCAGGCTGCCCGCATCGCCAATATCATTACAGCGTTTTTCCACCCAGCCCATAAACTCGCGTGCTTCCTTTTTATAACCAAGCTTTAGCAAAGTATATATGGTGAATGAAGCGTCACGGATCCAGGTATAGCGGTAATCCCAATTGCGTATACCACCTACTTCTTCGGGTAGCCCAAACGTTGGGGAGGCTACGATGGAGCCATATCGTTGTGACGTCATGAGTTTAAGGACGAGAGCCGATCGGTTAACCACTTCCATCCATCGGCCCTTGTAGCGACTTCGGCTTGTCCAGTCTTTCCAGTAGTTGATCGTAGCATAGAGACTTTCTTCAGCGAATTTATGGAGATCGATCTCTTTGCCGTCTTTTGATGCTGCATACTCCAGCATGAATGTAACCTTATCGCCCGTGCCTAATGAGAACTTGGCGAATACATCGCCATCATTGATCTGTAGTGGTATTGTAGACCGAAAGCGAAGTATAGCCGTTTCATGTTCATCTATGAAAATAACTTCATTGTCATTTACTCTTTCAATGCTATAGCCTGTGCGCGCATAGTCAAACCGTGGAAAGCATTCCATGACCAACTCAATCTGTCCATGTACACAGGTTGCCGTACGAATAAGTTCTTTTCCAACGGCCATCGTTTCAACCGGCATGAAGTCGGTGATCTCTGCTATACCTTCCTTGCTGAGAAAGCGTGTCAGCAAAACGTTGGTGTCTGGTAAATAAAGTTGCTTGGGTTTTACCGCTGCAGTCTGCGGTGCTATCCTGAAATAACCGCCCTTCGATTTATCGAGCAGTGCAGCAAAAATGGTGGGCGAATCAAAATCCGGAAAGCACATGAAGTCGATTGAACCGTTGAGTCCCACGAGGGCTATTGTATTAAGATCGCCGATGACTCCATAATTTTCGATCGGCTGATACATTTCCTCTCTTTTCATCCAGTCAAAATAATAAAAATAGCAATCGGTCATTCATCTAAAGGACTGTGCCAGCTGTTTCACTATAGACAGACTTGGTTGCTGTTATATATAAGAATTAATCAGACAGACCAGGCATGATTTTTAGAAAATAACAATGTGAGCAGCGTTAACACAGAACGGAGGCAATTATTAAAACGGATCGAACAGATCTTTGAAGGGCCGTTAGTTGTGCTTGGTTTTCTCTGGCTTCTGTTCCTTATTATTGAATTAGTCTATCAGTCCAATCCGCTTCTTGAGACATTAAGTACCATCATCTGGATTATTTTTATTGTCGATTTCATTGTGAAGTATATACTGGCTCCGGCTAAGATCACTTTCCTTAAAAAGAATATACTCAATATTATATCGCTGGCCGTACCGGCCTTTCGTGTGTTGCGCGTTTTCAGGTTTATCAAGCTGATTCGTTTTTCACGAAGTCTGAGACTTGTAAAGGTATTGGGAAGTTTGAATCGCGGCATTAAGGCACTGTCTGCTACAATGAAGCGAAGAGCCTTTGGCTATGTATTGCTGTTAACGCTGATTGTAATTTTTGCCGGTGCAGCCGGTATGTATGCATTTGAAAAAGATACGGAACATGGTCTCACGGATTACGGCACTGCGCTGTGGTGGACCACGATGATCATGACGACACTTGGCTCTGAGTACTGGCCACAAACAACGGAGGGTCGGTTCCTGTGTATAGTCCTATCGTTGTTTGCGTTTGCAGTGTTCGGCTATATCACAGCCACCATTGCTACATTTTTTATTGGTCGTGATGCTGAAGACAAGCATGGAGAAATTTCAGGCAGTGCGCAAATTGAAGAACTACGAAAGGAGATATTGCAAATTCGAAAAATGCTTGAAGCGAAAAATCGTGAAAGTTCTGATCGCGCAATCAAATGACAACGAATGTATTTAGAGTATAACCAGGATAATAGCGCCAAACAAGAGAGACGGCAAAAAACAGAGTGAATAGTTTAGTCTTGAATACTTTTTTCGTACTACTGTAAATAAAGAGCTCGCCAGCAACAGATAGTGTAGCGGAATTTCAAAGGTATAGATTGATTTCGGTGCCGGGTACATTTGATTATTAACAAGTCCAATCGCTTTTGCAGTTTTCAGTATAGGCGTAAATTCAAAGATGACTGTCGGTCTTTCAACGGCATAATAATCGTAGTTGAGATGTACTTGATGAGGCACGGCAATAGTAAAATCCCTCGTTCGCATGTAACTCACCAGTTCGCCCGGATCATAATTTTTCAGGCTTCCTGATCCGCCCTCTCTTTGTTGCCATCCTTCAATGGCTATTTCTCTGATGATTGTTGAGGGGAGATGAAAATCAACTACGAGGAGTGTTGCAATTGCGAGGAACAAAAATGACAGACGTCTGAAGAACTTGAAGATACTTTTTTGCCAACCTATATTTTCATTAATATAGGATTGCGGCTCGCTTTTTTTGTAAAACGTAGTTTCGTCATCAGGTTTGTTCGTCACTTCGCTCGGCTTCATTCCTTCTCAGTGTTTTAATGTGCATAATATTACTGAGAATAATTTGTTATATGCAAAGCCTATTCTGCAATGGATTGCGAGTCCTATAGAATAATTTCTTCATAGAAACTATATAAACGTCACCAAAACTGTTTTTTCATTTCACTCTTTTCAGTAAGTTTAGATTAACAAAAGGTTATCCCCACCTAAACTGATGAAAATGCAGGAACACGCTGATATCAGAAACCTTTTACTCCGCATCTCGCAAAGCGATCAACTTGCTTTTCGTATACTATTCCGTGCCTACTCCAATCGTGTATATGGTTTTGCGCTTAAACTCACACGCAACGCTATCACTGCCGAAGAGATTGTTCAGGATATATTTATGAAACTATGGATAAACCGTGAGTCGGTTAATACCATTGAACAATTCTCGGCATATCTCTTCACCATTACACGCAATCATACTTTTAATGTGCTGAAGAAAGTAGCGATCGAAGCCACGGCTAAAAATCACCTGAGCAGAGAATTGTCGGAGGCACATCGCGATACCGAAGAAACTATACTTTACCGCGAATCACAACGTATACTCAACGAAGTGATCAGCAACCTGCCACCTCAGCAAAAACTTGTATATAGTCTTTGTCATAATGAAGGATTAAAATACGAAGAGGTAGCACAGCGCCTCAACATATCACGCCTCACCGTAAAGACGCACATGCAGCAAGCGTTGCGAAAGATCAAATCACACTTTTTAGAGTTGGGTGCTGTGGTGGCGATGCTACTCTGNNCCCTAGCTTCTAGCTTCCAGCTGCTGGTGGAGTTTCTGTCAGTAGGGGTTGTGCTTAGTTGAAACGAGATTCTTTAATTAGTTGCTGGCTTCTGGCTGCCAGCTGCCGGTGGAGTTTCTGTTCGTAGCGTTTTGTATTTAGTAGAGATGAGATTCTTTAATTAGTTGCTAGCTTCTGGCTGCCAGCTGCTGGTAGATTTCGTTATTGAAAGGTATATCTCTTCTTGGTAAAATGAATTTTCGCTTTAACGCCTCGCAGCTCAAAGCTCATAACTCGCAGCTGAGTAACGAATATCGTTTCCATTAAATATATCTTAACCCTACGAGAATCTTCCAGCAGCCGGTGGCCAGCAGCTAGTGTCCCTCTTTCCTCGGAGCTAATTTTTTTCCTTTCCACTACTCCTTTCCTCTCTGCGGATTGTCTTCCTATAAAACGCAAGCTATGGACAGTGCCCGCTTGACTTATCTTTTTTATCGGTATATAAATCAAACCTGTACGGAGGCAGAGCGTATTGAATTTTTGAAGATGGCCAGCGAGCCTGATTATGAAGTGCAGGTGAAGGATCTTATGAAGGGTTTGTGGAATACGGCTGATGAAACAGAACGAATGTCGTTTGCGCGAACGGAGAAAATTCTGACAGATATACTGGGCGAAGAGGAAGAAGCGATGGTTAAACATTCATCTGCATTTTCGAGATGGCGTAAAGCCGTTGCGTTGGCGGCATGTATTCTGGTGGGTATAGCAGGGATCGGGTATTATATAGTGTCGCCACGGATTGAAAACGAACGTATAGCTGAGTTGCCCGCGAAGGTTGAAGCGCACCAGATCATAAAGCTGCCGGATGGAAGTGTTGTCGTGCTGAATGCAGGGAGCTCACTCGAATTTCCAACAACATTTAAAGGAAAGAAGAGTCGCGAAGTAACCTTGCGAGGTGAAGGATACTTTGATATCAAACACGATGCTTCGTCTCCTTTTATAGTATATACTGGTAAACTGCGGACAACCGTGTTGGGAACTGCTTTCAACATTAAAGCCTACCCGGATGAAAATGATATTACCGTAACGGTAACACGTGGTAAAGTAAAAGTGAGTGATGATAAAAAAGTGATCGGTATCATTACACCGGATCAGCAGATAAAATTCAGCAAGTATCAGGAAGCTTCACAGCAGCAGCCTGTGGACAGCAGGGAAGTAGTATCATGGTCGGACCGTGATATATTCTTTGACGATGCAACGCTGGCAGATGTAGCGAAGCAACTCGAACAGCGTTTTGGTATAGCTATAGTTTTTGATAATGATACTATAAAAGACTGCCGCTTTACAGCAACGTTTGTGAGAGGCGAAGATCTTGACCAGATATTAACGGTGATCTGTGAATTCAACGATTCACATTTTAATCGCGATGCAACAGGCACGATTCACATCCGTGGTGGTGCCGGCTGCTGAAGATATATTTATTAACCTAAACAATTAACCTAAACCCAAGCTGCATGAAAAAACTATACGCTGAGACCTGAAGCATCCCGAAGACTCCCTGCCCAGGGCAGGGAGTGCTTCAGAAAGCTCCTGCTGCGCGACTGGCATCGCGACAACAGGTGTGTTTTAAATAATTCCTCAATCACTTAAAACATATCAAAAATATGAATTTTTCTGTGTCTCATGCAGAAGGCAAGCCGCCTTTTATCCGTCCGGCAAACCTTGCATGGCTGATCCACCAACCATTTATCTGTCAGCTTATGCGTATAAGTTTACTTCTGATGGTTTTTTCGCTTACGTGTCTCACGATGTTGCTTGCTACACCAGGCAAAGGACAAGGAGCGGAAACAACTACAGTAACACTTGAATTGAATGATGAATCGCTGGAGTCTGCACTCAAAAAGATTGAGGACAAAACTCCGTTTCGCTTTGTATACCGTAACCGCGAAATAAAAGCAGCGGATCATATAACACTGCCGCAGGGTACACGCTCCGTATCCGAAACACTTCAGTTGCTGCTGGCAAACCAGTCGTTAACGTTTCGTCAGATCAACAATAACATTTTGATCGAGCGTAAAGAAGAAAGTGAAATAGTTAGCGAGCCTGCCCATGAGACAACAGCGGTGATTCAGCAAACCATTACAGGTAAAGTAACATCGGCCGGAGATAATGCTTCGCTGCCAGGAGTAAGCGTTATGGTAAAGGGTACACAAAGCGGTACTGTAACCGATGCGCAGGGCAATTATACCCTGGAAGTAAATGCTGCCGATGCTACACTGATCTTTTCATTTATAGGGTATAAAACCATTGAAGTCGCTATAGGCGGAAGAAGTACAGTAGACGTATCGTTGGATACGGATGTAACACAACTGACCGAAGTGGTGGTAACATCGTTTGGTATAGCCCAGGAAAAACGTTCGCTGGGTTTCTCATCCCAAAATGTAAATGGCGATAATCTTATTCAAACGCGGCAGCCCAATGTAGTGAGTGCGCTGCAAGGTCAGGTATCAGGCGTGCAGATTACCAACAGTGCCGGTGCACCGGGCGCAGGAGCAAGAATTGTCATTCGTGGTATCACATCGCTGGATCCGGAACGAAACAACCAACCGTTGTTTGTTATTGATGGTATGCCGGTTGACAACAGTACGATTGAATCGCCCAATACTCCGCGTACTACCAGTAACCGGTTGGCGGATATAAATCCGAATGATATAGAGTCTGTGAATATATTGAAAGGAGCAGCAGCCACTGCGTTGTATGGTGTGCGTGCAGCGAATGGTGCTGTGGTAATTACTACCAAGAAAGGAAAAGCAGGTGGTGTGCAGATCAATGTAACGAGCTCGTATGGATTTCAGAAGATAAATAAGTTTCCTGATTTCCAGGAGGAGTATGGGCAGGGATGGCAAGGTGTCGCTGACCGCACGAGTGTATACCCGGCATGGGGTGCGCCATTCAGTTCGGCAAGTCTCGTAGATCCTACCTATCGCTTTTATGATAACTCGCGCGATGTATATGAAACCGGTAAGACATTCGATAATCACATCAGTGTTTCCGGAGGTAATGATATAGCAACGTTTTATACTTCAATTGCCAACACCGATCAGAGCGGTGTAATTCCTGCCAGCAC
Organism: Flammeovirgaceae bacterium UBA5867; assembly: GCA_002432545.1. Lineage (GTDB taxonomy): Bacteria > Bacteroidota > Bacteroidia > Cytophagales > Cyclobacteriaceae > Ohtaekwangia. Next base: position 29,012 of record DJFR01000214.1, read on the forward strand.
CTGGGGACGAACCTCTGCTAAATTTTCAGGTACGCTAAAGCTGAAAGAAAAATTTTCAGTGGCGGGTTCCGTAACCTATACGAACTCGGGTGGCAACCGTGTGCCCAGCGATCGGTTTGGTGAAACGCTGATGTACTATCCAACCAGCAGCAACGCATTAGACTATATAAATCCGGATGGAACGCAGAAATATATAGGCTTGTCGGATAACCCTATATATTCTGCGAAGTTCAGGCCGTATGAAGATGATGTTAACCGCACGATGGGAAGCCTCTTCTTCTCATATAAACCTCTTCCATGGTTAAGTCTCAATTACCGGATTGGTACCGATTACTATTCCGATTTCAGAACTGAAATACTTCCCGGACCAAAAGGTATAGAAGGTGAGACCGCGCTTGATCCGGATGGTGGCTTTATGGAAGATACCCGTATATCTTCGCGACTGCTGAACTCGAATGCCTATATCGAGATCAATCAAAAGTTAACTGAAAAGTTAGGGCTCACGTTTCGTGCAGGACATGAGTTGTTTGATGAAGAACGGAATACCATGCAAACTTCCGGAACGGTGTTCATCATTCCTGAGTATTACCAGTTCAACAACGTAAAACAGATTCTTACCAAACAGACTTTATGGCAACGCAGGTTGATAGGTGTATATGGTGATCTTACATTAAACTATAATGATTTCCTGTATCTTGATGTTACCGGTCGTAACGATTGGACCTCTACGCTGCCGAAGAAGAACAACTCTTTCTTTTATCCATCGGCAAACCTGAGTTTTATTCTGAGTGATGTCGTGCAACTTCCGGCTGCTATCACCTATACTAAACTAAGAACATCGTATGCACAGGTTGGTAAAGATACAGATCCCTACCAGACCTCCACTACCTATGCGGCAACCGAAGGATTTCCATTGAACGACCAGGTTGGTTTTACCCGTAATCAGATCAAGGGAAGTGCAGATCTTAAACCCGAGCGAACAACCAATATAGAGTTTGGTGCCGAGATGAAATTTCTGAACAGCAGGCTGGGCTTTGAAGTAACGTGGTATAAAGCGAACAGTAAAGATCAGATCTTCCGCGTGCCCGTGTCCAATACCACCGGCTATACACGCTTTGTTACAAATATAGGAGAGATCGAAAATAAAGGTATAGAGTTGATGATTAACGCTACACCTGTAAAGACAACGGATTTTTCGTGGGATGTTTCACTGAACTTTACGCGCAACAGAAATACAGTGGTCGATCTCGCAGAAGGTTTTGAAGGAGGCTTTGTTATCGGAACACAATCCGGATATGTAGGCAGCACCGTATCGATGGCGCTTACGGAAGGTGCACCGTATGGTAATCTGTACGGCAGAAGTTTTCAGCGGTATTATGGTTCAGAGACTCCGGCAGATCTTACAAGTTTAGATCGCGATAAACCTTTGCTGATCGGGGCTAACGGCTTTCCGGTAATTAATACAACGCAGTTGATCATTGGAAATGCGCAACCGAAATGGCTCGCAGGTCTTCGGAATAATTTTAACTATAAAGGATTCAACCTGGCGTTTGTGATTGATGTTCGCTGGGGTATAGATCAATATAGCCAGTATGGAAATTACTTGTCGGCCTTCGGAAAAGAATCATACTCGCTTGACAGAAACAGTGTTGTTGTCTTCAACGGATTTCTGGCAGACGGAACACGCAATACAAAAGAAGTTTGGCTTGGACAAGGTATAGGTCCGGATGGTGTTGACTACGGTGCAGGTTTTTATAGAAATTATCTCCGTGCATCATCTGAGCCATTCGTGCAGGATGCTTCCTTTGTAAAGTTGAGAAGTGCCACGCTGTCGTATAATTTACCGAGTGGTATATTATCAAAGACTCCGTTTCAGCGCGTAAGTATAGCAGCCAGCGTGAACAACATTATACTGTGGACTCCGTGGACGTGGTATGATCCGGAATCGTTTAGCGGAGGCGCAGGAACGAACGTAACCGGGTTTACCGGACTGGATTATCCGGGTGTAAGCACTACTACATTTACACTCAATCTCACACTTTAATTTGTAAGGTATGAATAGCATTACAAAAAGTATATATATAATAGCAGCGATTATGATGCTGGGTGGTTGTGGCGATTACCTGGACATCAATGAAAATCCCAATGAACCAACGGCTGCGCCCATTACCTCGCTCATGGCAACGGTGTCGTATAAAACCGGTGATAATATTCAATATATAGGAGGCGTAACTTCGTACTACGTACAATACCTGGCCTCACCCAACGCGGGTTCTTCTACCGATATACAGGACCCGATATCGTATGATAACCCGTGGTTCTATATATATCATACCCTTGGGGATATCAGCGACCTGGAACTGCAGGCCACTGAACTTGCCGCTACGCAATATGTAGGTGCCGCGAAACTGTTAAAGGCTATACATCTTTTACTCATCGTTGATGCGTGGGGAGATGCTCCCTATACGGAAGCACTTTTTGCCCAGACGGTAACGCCAGCGTATGATGATGATCAGGCACTTTATACCGAGATCATCAAGCTGATTGATGATGGCATAGCAGAACTTGGTAAAGCGGAGTCAACGGTATTACTGGGAAGCGATGACTTTATCTATGGCGGTACCACCAATGCCATACAAGTGCAAAACTGGATAAAGATGGGCTATGCATTGAAAGCGCGCACGCTGCTGCACATGAGTGAAACACCACAGTATGATCCGAATGCTATACTTACTGCTGTCTCATCCGGGTTTACGTCCAATGCTCAAAATGCAGACATTACGTATTTCGATGTTGACTTTAATCCGTGGGCGAGTGTGGCGCGAAACCAGGAACAACTTATCCTTGATGGCTGGATATCCGAGCAACTGGCCGATGCTATGAATGGTACTACGTTTGGTATTGTTGATCCGCGCATGCCGTTTATGTTTGGTGCTACAGAAGGTGGCGAATATATAGGTGTACCGAACGGAGCAGGTCGTGGCTCTGCTGATGTTAGTGGCGAACGTTCTGTGCTGGTAAGAGAAACGTACTATGCCAGTGATGTATCTCCGCTGTTAGTGATTACGTATGCTGAGCAAAAATTTATAGAAGCAGAAGCAGCATTGGATGCTGACGATAAACCGCGTGCCTATGCAGCATACCTGGAAGGCATACGCGCACACATGGATATGCTGGGTGTGAGCGAAGCTGATCGCGATGACTATATCAACAATGAAGCCGTAAGTGTAGGCAGCGATAACATTACACGGGCATTGATTATGAAAGAGAAATATATAGCGATGTTCCTCCACCCGGAAACATGGACCGATGCAAGACGCTATGATTTTCAATATACCGGCATGACGATCCCTGCGAACCTTAATCCGAACCTCAACGGTAATTTTGCAAGACGCCTCGTCTATCCGGATTCGGAAACCGGAAGGAATGTAGCCAATGTTCCATCGGTTACACAACTAGACCGCATGTGGTGGGATATATCAAACTAACTAAACAATTGTGACATGCAGATATATAGTCTCAAAAATATAGCAGGATTCATGTTGATCGTTACGGCATTGTTTGCCTGCGATGACAACGAGGTATTGCCCGCATACGAAAAGAAAGGCGAGACCACAGCAACCACGGCAAGTGTTTCATTCTCCAACACAAAACCTGTTTCTGCTGAAACCATTACCGTTACCCTGAAATTTGTAAACCTTTCCGAAGACAAGATCAAATCGGTGGTGCTGAAAGCAAAAGCAGGTGCTGGTGATTATACAGAAGTACAAACCTTTGACGAGAGCAGTGCCGCTACGGAAAAGGAAATTACGCATGAAGTGCCCTATACCGTAACGGCCGCGAAGGGCACGGTTATAACGTTCGACATGGTTATCACATCACAAAAAGAATATCCGCAAATCAAGCGGACTACTGTTACTGTAAATTAAACCGTTAGGATTATTTGGTTTTGGTAAAGGCTGGCTCGGTGGATGAAAAATTCTGCCGGGCCTTTTTTATGGTTGTACGATACCCGGTAAATCCTGTCTCAAACAAAACTAATTCGCAAAAATTATGTTTACTAATACAATATATCTGTAAATCGCAGCTATATCTTTTGTATTTTCTAGCAGCTGGTAGCTAGCAGCTGGCAGCTTTAACAACAAGCAATATGAACTGGTCTGACGTACTCAACTATGCCACCAAAGGCAACCTCACTCCCGACAGACGGGTAGAGAAAACCAATGAAGAATGGAAAAAGGAATTAACACCGGAGCAGTTTCGTATTACCCGGCAGAAGGGAACCGAGTTTGCATTTTCCGGTGAATACTGTGAGGCACACGACCCGGGCCTGTATGCCTGCCGTTGTTGTGGTACACCGCTATTTGACTCACGTCAGAAATTTGAATCGGGTACCGGCTGGCCAAGCTTTACAGAGTCTGTGAAAGATAATGTGATCAAGTATGAAAGTGATCGCAGTCATGGCATGCACCGCGTTGAAGTAATGTGCAATGTATGCGATGGTCATCTTGGCCACGTATTTCCGGATGGTCCGCCACCAACAGGTTTACGGTTTTGTATTAACTCTGCTTCCATCAAACTGATCGAGGGGTAATTCGTCATTGTCTCATACAAAAAAACACCGGTAGGTATGCTATATACCTGCCGGTGTTTTTGCGTTTATAGGAACGGTGCTTTACAGTATGCGTATGGATATTATATTTAGGCTTATAAGATTAATACCATGAAACAAATTACAACCTTCGTTATCGTTATGGCATTGTTTACGCTTAGTTCGTTTATGCCGGTTCAAAAGAAGAAGAAAGTTATATTTTTTGGCGACTCTATTACCGAGGCGGGTGTAAAACCCACGGGCTATATAACGCGTGTAGGCGAACTGGCTGCTAAAGATGGCGTGGCGGCTAACTATGAATTTGTAGGTGCCGGTATTGGCGGTAATAAAGTGTATGACCTATATCTGCGCCTGGAAGATGATGTGTTGAGCAAGAAACCGGATGTGGTAATTATATATATCGGTGTGAATGATGTATGGCATAAGCGCTCGTATGGCACGGGCACAGATGCTAATAAGTTTGAAGGTTTCTATAACGCACTCATTAAAAAAATACAGGCACAGGGCGCTAAAGTAATTCTGGCAACACCCGCTGTGATAGGCGAACGTACCGACTTCAGCAACGAACTGGATGGTGATTTGAATTTATACAGCAACATGATTCGTAACATTGCGAAGAAGAATAGTCTTCCACTCGTAGATCTGCGTTCAGCTTTTATAGACTATAACAAATCTTATAACAAGGAGAACAAGGAGTCTGGCATTCTTACTTCCGATCGTGTACACCTGAACGAACGCGGCAACCAGTTTGTAGCCGAAGAGATGTGGAAGGCGATCAAGTCTGTTCAATAAAAATTATAGTTATACTTTATGCGGGTCTGTGTTATAACAGCATAGCGCCCGCATGAAATATAGTTATATGACGGTTAGCTGACATTCTGTGAACTGCGATGTTGTGATCTTCACGTGAAAAAACACATCATGAAAGCAGTATTATTTTCTCTCCTGTTCATGGCCGGATATATAGCATCCGCACAACAGGTATTCACAACAAAAGACGGTGCTATTAACGGCTACGACCCTGTAGCATATTTCACGGAAGCAAAGCCGGTAAAGGGCGATGAGAAATATAGTTTGAAGTGGAAAGATGCTACGTGGTATTTCGCATCTGAAAAGAACCTCAATCTTTTTAAAAACAATCCGGAGCAATATGCACCGCAGTATGGAGGCTATTGTGCTTACGGAACTTCACGTGGCTATAAAGCACCTACACAACCCGATGCCTGGAGCACGGTGGATGGCAAACTATATCTGAACTACAACCTCGATGTTCAAAAAAACTGGTCGACCGATCGCACTAATCTAATCAGGAAGGCTGATGTAAACTGGAAGAAGATCGAAACTGAGTAGTGCTTCAGGTCAATTTTTCATCCTGACTAAGACATAATGTCTTTATTTTGTGCGTAGATATAGGCAAAACAAGTCATTGTGACTTGTTTTTTCGTTAAAAATCAATCGGTACATTTTTTACAGATAGGCTCATCGTAAGAATTTAAAACAAACTAAAAATCAAAATACTATGAGCATCGTACGTTATAACTCCGCACTGAATGATTTTGTACCAACATCTTTTGGTAATCTGATCGACCGGTTCTTCAATGAATCTGCAAGTCGTGCAGGAGGTTCTGCCTACAGTTTCGTGCCACGTGTAGATATAGTGGAGGCAGAAAAAGCTTTCGAAATTCATGTAGCTGTTCCAGGCATGAACAAGGAAGATTTCAAACTTGACCTGAACGACAGTCTGCTGACAATCAGCGGTGAGCGCAAGTTCACGAAAGAGAAAAAAGACAACAGCTTCCATTCTATCGAAACACAGTATGGCAGCTTCAGCCGTTCGTTTACACTGCCTGAAAATGTAGATGCCAACAACATCTCGGCAAAATATGTAAACGGTATCCTGGAGATCACTGTACCGAAGGATGAGAAGAAGACTCTTAAAACAACCATCAAGGTTAACTAAGATATAGGGAATAGGGTATAGGTTTAGGTGGTTAGGCTTCCGGATTTTTTCCGGGAGCCTTTTGTTTTTTATAGCCGTTGTGACAACGGGTCTGAATTTTTAGCATACGGAAGAACACGTGTAGAACTGTTTGTCGTATCAAAACTTGTATCGATAGAAAATCCAATATCTTTCATTGGCAACCTGTGTGATACCCGAAAAGAAAACGTTAACTTTCTTTACGCTGTCAACTTTCCGGAGTGTATATCTGTTGAATTAAAAACTGTGGGGTTATGAAGAGATCAATTCTGGTTCTTATCGTTTTGTTTGCTGCCTGTGCGGGTGGTGTTATCGGTTCTATTTTCACGATCCGCTTCCTGGATGTTTCGAATGCTTCGTATCAGTCGATCGAAGACAGGCAGAAACTTGTACTCACTAATTACACTTCTGATACTTCATACAATGTTCCGGAAGAACTTGATTTTCTGGCAACGGCTAAGCAGGTAACATCGGCCGTGGTACATATTCAAACATCGTATGGCCCTGGCGACTTTAGTCTCAATCCGCTTCAACAACGTTTCGATGCACCGGTACGCTCTTCGGGTTCAGGTGTTATTATTTCAGATGACGGCTATATTGTAACGAACAATCACGTGATCGAAGATGCAAACAGTATCGAGATTGTGATGAATAATAATCAACGCTTTTACGCGAAACTGATTGGTGCCGACCCGACAACAGACCTGGCGCTTCTCAAGATCCGCGGACGCGCACTTCCTTTTATACGCTATGGTGACTCCGACAGAATTACTCCGGGTGAGTGGGTGCTTGCCGTTGGTAATCCGTTCGATCTCAACTCGACCGTAACAGCAGGTATAGTAAGTGCCAAGGCACGCAACATTGGTATACTTCGCGATCGCAGTAATCTGCAGGTAGAATCATTTATACAAACCGATGCCGCGGTAAACCCCGGCAACAGTGGTGGTGCCTTGGTAAATCTTCACGGTGAACTGATTGGTGTGAACACCGCGATCGCTACATCTTCCGGAAGTTATCAGGGATATTCATTTGCTATACCGGTAAGTCTGGTAAAGAAAGTAATGGACGATCTGCTGGAGTTCGGACAAGTACAACGCGGCTTGCTGGGAATTGTGATCACCGATGTAAATGCAAATGTAGCGGAAGACTTTGATCTGAAAGTTAACCAGGGTGTATTGGTGAATCGTGTTAACGAAGGCAGTGCTGCCGAGCAAAGCGGTATACTTATAGGCGATGTTATTATAGGCATTGATGGTCACGCAGTAAATTCAGTTTCAGAATTGCAGGAGTGGGTGGCGCGTAACCGGCCGGGTAAAGAAATAAAAGTAACGTACCTGCGTGGTGGTGAGCGAAGCGAAGTAAAAGCAAAACTCAGGAACAACAACGGAAGTGTGGAAGTAGAGAAGAAAGAAATCCGGTACGAACTCACCGGTCTTACGGTAGAAGATGTTCCCTATAAAGAGTTGAATGAACTACAACTGGAAGGAGGCGTGCGCGTGAAGAATGTAACAGCAGGTAAATGGAAAGAAGCCGGCCTCAAAAATAATTTCATCATTGCCTATATTGATAAAGTGCCTGTTGATAATGTAGAAGATTTGAATCGTATTCTCGATTTTAAAAAAGGCGGTATCCTCATCGAAGGATTTTATTCCGGTGGTGAGAAAGGCATCTATGGCATGGAGTGGTAATTAAAACGATGTAGGTCATTTTCAATTTACTTTTTTAGCTTTGTGCCTTCATCTCATGAGACACATGATATGACTGAGTACGCTTGTTTTTGTTTGCAGCAAATACTTGCATGGATGTGACCAGGCGTTCCATTGGTCATCACTATAACAATTACGAATGAAGAACTTTGGTATAAAAGAAGCATTGGATGCATTGGGATTAAAGAAGAATAATCCTGGTACATCCACCGGAAAGAAATGGTATAAAACATCCGGTCAGGCAATTGAATCATACTCACCTGCCGATGGTAAACTGATCGGAGCAGTATATGCTACCGATGAAAAATCGTTTCATGCCGTAGTTGAACAATCAAACGCAGCATTTAAAGAATGGCGCAAGTGGCCTGCACCCAAGCGTGGTGAAGTAGTGCGCCAGATCGGAGAAGCACTGCGTGAATATAAAGAGCCATTGGGTAAACTGGTGTCGTATGAAATGGGTAAGTCATACCAGGAAGGACTGGGTGAAGTACAGGAGATGATCGACATCTGTGATTTTGCTGTAGGACTCTCACGTCAGTTGCACGGACTTACGATGCACTCTGAAAGACCCAATCACCGGATGTATGAGCAGTGGCACCCGATCGGTATAGTAGGAATTATATCAGCATTTAATTTTCCCGTAGCGGTATGGTCATGGAACTCGATGCTTGCCTGGGTATGCGGAGATGTATGCATCTGGAAGCCTTCTGAAAAAACTCCGCTGTGTAGTATAGCATGCCAGATCATTGTACAGCAAGTGTTTGAAAAAAATGAAGTTCCCGAAGGTGTTTCATCATTGATCAACGGTGACTATACGGTAGGACAATGGCTTGCACAAGATGAAAATATACCTTTGATTTCGGCAACGGGTTCAACCCGCATGGGTAAAGCTGTAGCCAGTACAGTAAGCGAGCGTTTAGGCAGAGCGTTACTGGAACTGGGTGGTAACAATGCTATCATTGTTACCGAACATGCAAACCTGGATATAGCAGTTCGCGGTGCATTGTTCGGAGCAGTAGGTACTGCAGGACAGCGTTGCACCACTACGCGCAGACTTATTGTACAGGAGAATGTATACGATGAAGTAAAGAATCGTCTTTCAAAAGCGTATGCACAACTAAATATAGGCAACCCGCTGGATACACAAAATCATGTTGGGCCTCTTATTGATAAACAGGCAGTGAAGTCGTACGAAGACGCACTGAAAAAGATCAGGAAAGAAGGCGGTACATTTATAATTGCCGGTGGCGTGCTGGATGGAAAAGGATACGAGTCAGGTTGCTATGTAAAACCTGCAGTGGCAGAAGTAACAAATGACCTGAGCATTGTGCAGCAGGAAACTTTTGCTCCGATCCTTTACCTCATCAAGTATAAAACACTCGAAGAGGCTATCGAATTGCAGAACGGTGTGAAGCAAGGTTTGTCGTCATCCATCATCACATCAAACATGTATGACATGGAACGCTTCCTCTCGCACGAAGGCTCCGATTGTGGTATTGCCAACGTGAACATCGG
>DJFR01000071.1:0-3834 GCA_002432545.1 Flammeovirgaceae bacterium UBA5867
CGCTGGTATATATCTGCAACTATTGTTTTTCAACCAGGTCTTTGATCTGTTCGAGTAAACCAGCCCAGCCGCCTTCCTGTTGCGCATCCTGGTATCGTTTCTCACCATCGGCTACTTTTGCAAAATCTCCCTGAGTGACTGTTAAATGTGTTTTACCGTTTTCCTCTTGCAACCTATAGGTAACGGTCGCGTAATTTTCAGGTATATCTTCGGTTGTAGAATTAGGATCGAATGTAGTATAGGCCAGAAACTTGCCTTCCTGTATATCGACTATAGTACCTTTCACAGCGATCAGTTCCTTACCATCGAAAACTCCTTTCCATAACATCGGACTCCCGGGTTTCCAATCGGTTACCGGTTCACAGCCAAACATATACTTTTTGGTTTGCAATGGATTGGTGAGTGCATTCCACACGACAGATGCCGGGGCATTAATAGTGATGTCGTTTTTGATAATGAGTTGTTTGTCCTTAACCATGGGTGTATCTGATTTAATAAATTTATTTACGCGAATGAAATCACCCGCTTTGACAATAGTATGTCAGCAGCGGGTCGGGCACTGGAATTTATTTGATTAAAAAGTTAAGAAAACAACGGTACACGACAAACGGAAAACGAAATGCCTGTCGGAACGTTTTTATTCCTTCAGTGTAAATCTGCCGTGGAACTCCTGCATTTGATAAGATTTTCGTAGTCCATGTTTAATCATCTAACCCGCAATTAATGTATAAGCGTTTTACACTCACGACTTTAGTCTGTCTTTGGTTCGCAGTTGCTTTTGCGCAGGAAACTTATCGCTTCACCAAAGGTTTGGTAGCGGGCCCTGTGCATCAGTACGGACGCGAAGCTCTTGTAAAAGACCTGTTAGCCCATCAGTTGTATACCGGATCTTTCAAGACTCCGGCTGTCGGCCAGACGTTACTGACCGATGAAAAAGGACAAGCCATCACCTGGAAATCATTGGAGGTTGATACCGCTGGTCTTTTTAAAAGTGAATTACTGTCCAATGGTTATTTATACCTTACATACGAGTCCAAACAAGAGCAGTCTGCGCTGCTTCATGTGAAAGGACACAACATGGTGTTTGTCAACGGTGCGCCCCATGCCGGAGATATATACTGGCACGGCTATCTATATATACCTGTTAAACTGAAGAAAGGTGTTAATGAATTTTTAGTGCGTTGCTCACGGTGGGCACGGTGGCAGGGTGTTAGTACAACATTATTGTTTCCGGGTAAACCTGTAACACTAAGCACAGACGACCCTACATTACCGCATGTTGTATTGAATAACACATCGGAAGAACTGTGGGGTGCTGTAGTCGTGATCAACACGACCGACAAAGCGCTTACGAATCTTTCCATCAAGAGTACATTGCAGGGTAAAGAGTATACCACCAACATACCAACGATACCTCCGTTGACATCCCGCAAGGTTGGCTTCCGCATAAACGCTACGGGTGTTACACAAAAGAACAATTATACCTGTGCAGTGAAGTTATCACAGAAAGGAACTATACTGGACGAGAAGTCTGTACCGATCGATGCTGTTAATCCGGATGAACATCACAGCCGTACATTCATCAGCGCTATTGACGGAAGTGTTCAATACTATGGAGTAGCACCTCAAAGTAAACCGGATGGCAAACAGCCTGCGCTATTTTTATCTGTACACGGAGCGGGTGTTGAGGCTATCGGACAAGCACGTGCCTACCAGCCAAAAGAGTGGGGCGTATTGGTAGCACCTACCAACAGACGCCCGCGTGGTTTTAACTGGGAAGACTGGGGAAGACTTGATGCTCTTGAAGTACTGGCGATAGCGAAGAAAAACTACAATCCGGATCCTCAGCATATATACCTCACGGGACATTCAATGGGCGGACATGGTACGTGGTATCTGGGTGCAACGTATCCGGGCAAGTGGGCTGCTATAGCACCGTGTGCCGGATATCCTACATTAACCGGATATGGTTCTGCCGATGGGAAAATTCCAGGGCAAGGAGCTTCCGAAGCGGAGAACATGTTATTACAGGCAAGCAACCCGAGCAACATATTTGAACTTGCACAAAACTACAAGACTGCTGGTATATATATACATCATGGCGACAGCGATCGCGTAGTATCAGTAGATTATGCGAGACAGATGCGCGAACTGTTAGGAAAGTTCCACAAAGATTTCAGTTACTATGAATACCCGGGTGGTTCACACTGGTTTGGAAACGAAAGTGTTGACTGGAAGCCGATCTTTGATTATTTCAAATGGCATACTATACCGGCAGACAGTGCTATGGATTTAGTTGATTTCTCCACTGCGAGTACATCTATTTCTTCACAGTTCCATTGGGCATCTATACTGCAGCAACAGCAGTCGTATAAATATAGTCGCATACAACTGAAGCGTGACAAAAATAAAGCTACCATTACCGGTACAACCGACAATGTCTCGGTGCTGGCTTTTGCATTGAAAGATTTTGCTCGGAATACACCATTGACTATTTCATTGGATAAACTTGAAGCCGTAAAGTATACGGTTAAATCCGCTGATGATATACTTTATCTCTATAAAGATACCAACTGGAAAGTAGGGCAGAAGCCTTCCGTAAAACAGAAAGGCATAAATCGCAACGGTTCGTTTAAAGAAGCCTTTAATTACAGAATGGTTTTTGTATACAGCACAGCAGGTACTAAAGCGGAAAACGAGTGGTCATATAATAAAGCACGTTACGATGCAGAAGTCTGGTACTACCGTGGAAATGGAGCCGTGGATATTATCGCAGATAAAGACTTTACTGCGGGCGCATACCGCGACCGTGGTGTAATACTCTATGGCAATGCCACAACAAATACAGCATGGAAAAAAGTATTGGCAGATTGTCCTATCAACGTTCAACGTGGAAGTATAAAAGTTGGCGCGAAGACGTATACCGGTGATAACCTGGCAGCTTACTTTACCTGGCCGCGTGCCGATAGCGAGATAGCATCCGTAGGTGTGATCAGTGGTACGGGTTTACCCGGACTGCAAGCGACCGAGGCAAACCAATACTTTGCAGCGGGCAGTGGTTTTCCGGATTACCTGATCTTTACAACGGACATGCTAAAGGACGGAGCAAAAGCCATCAAGCTCACCGGCTTTTACGGAAACGACTGGACACTTGAAAAAGGACAACAGGTAGGCAACTAACCTTTTAGTATAGTATATACATATAGAGCACGCTCGCGATGACGAATCCCCGTCATTTCGAGCGTGCTTCGTTTTCTATGAATGCTTCCTTCCCGCGAGACCCCCTCGCCACAATTTTCTTAAATATGATGCTCAAGGTATAATAACGATAACGTTACTACGACAACTGGCCTCTCACAATAAGTACGAAAATATGACTTTATAGCGCACGCTTCGAGGTGATGGAAACTAACGAAATTCAAAATAATACTTGATTTCTAACCGAACACACACTTACTTTGAACAACAAAGTACTTTTTAATACAACTAAATTGAAACGCTTCCGTTAAGAGACGGGAGAAGCCCCCAAAAACATGACTACTTCAATACCAATTCATAGCCTCGAAAAACCCAGCACTAAAAAAATTTACTCTTAAACTTTGAATTACAAAGTACTTTCATAAACCACTATTCATCTATGGAAACCCTACAGGAACCGCATGTAAAAACCCGGTATACGCGTGATACCGTACCGCCAGAAACCGTCACGCCTTTATATACAATAGGCTATACATTGCTCTTGCTGTCATTTGCATGCTATATACTTTTTACCGTTTTAAATCTTGACGGAGGAGAGACCGTAACGTCTTTTATCGTTCATTACATGCTCGCACT
>DJFR01000071.1:3926-20743 GCA_002432545.1 Flammeovirgaceae bacterium UBA5867
CAGGATTCAACGGACTGGCTTTGTATATACCTTATTGTCACCTCGCTCACTACCCTAAGCTATCGTTTTTACGATCGCCTGCCGGCATGGATAAACCGGCTGCAAAATATTATACTCGGAAGTGCACTGGTTCTCTATATATACCTGGCCATCTTTGTAGCGCAAGTATACGGCATAGCAACGATTGGTATTATCTTCTTCGGTATCGGTATGCATGTTTATGTCCCGGTTACGTTGTGCATCGGTTGCATCTTTTTGCTACGACATACTGCCGCGCAAAACAAATCTTTTTATTACCCGGTATTGGTTGGTGCATTGGCTACGATCGCTTACGCAACCAGCTTCTCGATTGAATGGAATAACCGTATTTCGAAGATCGAGCGTATCGCCAATCAGTCAGTTATATATAGCGGTAACGAATTGCCGGCATGGGTAACACTGGCTCAGTCGCTTAAAAATGACTGGATCAGTCAGCGCATTCTGAAATCAGACCTGGTATATTCTACACCAGGCGAATGGGCTTTTAACAGCGTTTCATGGAGCGAAGTGAAGAAGCATGATCCGCTGGTGTGCATTGCAAGCCGCTTTTCGAAAGTATCGCTTTCACAGGAAGATCGCGTGAAAATATTGCAGGCACTCTTCGATGGCAGACACCAGGCACAAGAACGTTTATGGTCTGGCGACAATCTGTCCACATCGTATGTTGTATCCGACATTGATATCTATACCGACCTTCGTATTGCCTATACGGAAAAGTATATCAACGTTCGCAACAACGCGCAGGACAAATGGTGGGGAGACACCGAAGAAGCCATCTATACATTTCAATTGCCGGAAGGATCGGTGGTAACATCGCTTTCTCTCTGGATCGCAGGCAAGGAAGAGAAAGGTATACTCACATCAAAACAAAAAGCTACAAAAGCCTATAAGACAATTGTAGGAGTGGAGTCGCGTGATCCATCGGTTGTACATTGGCAGGAAGGCAATACCGTATCCGTTCGTGTGTTCCCATGTACCCGCGATGAAGAACGTAAATTCAAGATCGGCATTACGTCACCACTTGCTGAAAACAATGGCAAAGTATACTATAACAACATAACATTTCGCGGTCCGAATGCTTCTGAAGCAATGGGAACAACACGCGTACGGTTTATCGGACCACAAGAGGTGATCGAACTTCCAACGAATTTCACGGTTGATAAAAAGGGAGACTATATTTCTGAACATCCCTATGATTCAAAGTTTTCGGTTTCGTTCAAAGCTGTTCCGTTACGCGAAAATCATTTCACCTTCAACGGGTATACATACACTCTCGCCAGGCATCAGCCGCGTCTCGAACTGGTTTCCATAAAAACGCTCTATCTTGATATCAATCGTGCGTGGAGCCGTGAAGAGATCGATGCGTTGTCAGAACTCACCAGTCGTTACCAGGTATATGTATATGCCGACCAGGAAATGATTCAACTAACCAATGCCAACTGGAAAAGTGTGGTCTATACTTTACAAGAGCAGAACTTCTCGTTGTTCCCGTTTCACATGATTAAAAACCGCCATACTTCACTTGTGGTTACCAAAGGCGAAGAGTTGTCTCCGCACCTGAAGGATTTCAAGGAAAGTAAATTTGCAGAAAGCGTCCGTCAATTCTTTGGAGCCGGCAAAAATGTCCGTGTATTCAATCTCGGAAAAAATACTTCTACCTATATCAACACATTCCGCGAGTTGCGCGGACTTGCCTTTGCAGAAGGCAATACGACTGAGTTACTCGATCATCTTGGCGACAATACATTTCCATTAACGGAAGAGTCTGACAACAGTGTTGTACTGCATGCTGCCGATATGACTATTACAAAAACCAAGGAAGAGAATGTAGCAGAGAATAACGCACCCGATCATCTTGCGCGTCTGTTTGCCTACAATAACATTATGCGCAAAGTAGGAGCGAGCTACTTCAACGATGACTATATAAATGAATCACTGGTTAACGAAGCAGCAACGGCCTATGTCGTTTCACCCGTATCAAGTCTCATTGTACTCGAAACGGAAGCAGATTATAAACGATTCGGTATACAGAACATCGAGAACAGTCTGCTGAATGCTTCGAAAAATTCCTCGGGTGCAGTACCGGAACCGCATGAGTGGGCTTTGATCATCCTGTTCCTGCTTTTTGTAGCCTATACTATATATCAGTCTAAACTACGGTTATCACGATGAATGCCTTGCGTTTATTGCTGGTATATATACGCATCGTCATGGGCCGCGAGCTGGGTTGGCTTATCGGCTGGGTTGGACTGGCAGTAGCGGGAGGAGCTATTGCCTTTCCTCCCGACTTTCTCACCGGAAGCAATGTACTGATCGGCTTCTGTCTCTTTCCGTTTGTACTACTTGTCAAAGGAAAGCAAAGAGTCAACTATATATACCTGGCCATCGTGTTCCTGCTCGGATTGGTAGCCTATAGCTATACTGTACGTACGTTCTATTTTCTGGCACTGTTCGTTTTTATTTTGTTTCTGCTGGAAATGTATCTGGGACAACTTGACCGGCTGGTGCTCTTCCTGCTTTTGTTTATGTCGCCATTCATCCACCAGATTATTGTGATCCTCGGATTTCCGATCCGGTTACAGCTGAGTGACTGGGCGGGGCAACTATTATCACTGGCCGGTATGAATATACAAGTTGAAGGAAATATGATGATACTCGATGGCGCAACCTTCAGCGTTGACGATGCCTGTATCGGGTTGAATATGTTAGCCACTTCGTTGCTAATGGGTGTATTTTTGCTCGCGCATCAATACCATACACGAAAGCTGTCACTTCCGTTTTTACACCTGGTCATGTTCTTTGCGATTGTATTCGTATTGAACATAGGCAGCAACTTGTTGCGTATCGTTATGCTGGTGTTATTCCGTATAGCACCTGAACACACGATGCATGAAATCACAGGTATAGCGTGTATGCTCGTCTATTGTGTTGTACCGTTGTATTTTGCTGGTAAGTGGATGGTAGGAAAATTCGGGAAGCCGTTCACACGTGATGAAGCTGGTGATCCGATCAATATCACATCACGCGGTAAAATCATACTCACCGTGATCAGCTTCGTGATCCTGGCTATCGGTGTGGGTATACGGCAGCGCCAGTCAACCACCACATTACCACATATACATTTTCACCGCGAAGGATTTGAGACAACGCTGCTGGATGCCGGTGTCACCAAGGTACACAACAAAGACCTGCTGCTATACCTGAAAACCATTCCTGAATTTTTCTCAGCCGAGCACACACCGCTATTTTGCTGGAAAGGCACAGGCTATAGCTTCAAAGAAATTAAAAAGACAACGATACGCGGTCATGAAATCTATATAGGACGTCTCCGGAAATCCAGCGACATGTTATATACCGCCTGGTGGTATAGCAACGGCACATTACACACCATCGATCAGTTAACGTGGCGTCTGCACATGCTAACCGGCAAGCCGCGTTTTGTATTGGTAAATGTTACAGCCAATTCAGAAGAGGTTTTGCTGAAAGAATTGAATACACTTCTGAGTCGCGAGAATTTATTTGTTAATCCCTAAAAGTATGTTGACATCTGTTCCTCTTTCACCCGGTGCGTTGATGAAGCGTATACGCCTGCTCATCGTATTATTTATAGCTGCACTTGTATTCAGCGGCATTACGGCATTTCCAATTGAGTGGGAGCTGCGTATAGCCCATACGTGGATACAACAATGCGACTGCAGCAACGCTGTAACACAATGGATTGAACGCACCTATACCGGTATAACGGACACCAATGCACGTTATCCGTTCATTGCCTACGGAACCGACTGGTTAGCTTTTGCGCATCTGGTGATTGCTATAGTCTTCATCGGACCACTGCGTGACCCCGTGCGAAATATATGGGTTATCGAATTCGGAATGATTGCGTGTGTATGCATCTTTCCGCTGGCATTTATAGCGGGTGCTGCGCGTGGTATACCTATATTCTGGCGAATACTGGATTGCTCTTTCGGAATTATCGGAGGATTGCTTTTAGCATCGTGCTATACCCGCATCAAACTGCTGGAGCAGCTACAGTCGGAAACAGAATCGGCCGTTTAGTACTTACGACAGTACAACGCCACGTCCTTGATCATGTTCTTACTGAATGCATAGGAGAGTCCTTTACCAACATACGACTTGGCAGGATCATCGAAGAAGAACGAAGCAGAGTTGGGAACGTTGAACCCCCAGGAACCTGAGTAGTCAAGTTTACCCGGTAGTATCAGCGCTATATGTTTACCTCCGGAGGCCGTGGTGTACACAGCGATCACGGCCTTGCTGGCATTGGCACATTGCTGCGCTTCGTTCAAAGCTTTTTGTTCGTACGCGTGGCCCAGTAATGCCCACTGGCCACCATCGATCATTGACTTCGATATTTCATAGATCTGTAAATGGCGTTTCAGTTTATCGGAATAGAACGCATTTACTTTATATACTTTGGTGACCGATTCACTGATAAATGAACTGCATTGTGATTTGTCGGGGGAAGTATTGGCGCAATTCATAAACTGCGACATCGAATTGTTCAGATCCTCTTCCCAATTCTCATTGAGCGATTGGGCCTGTGAAGGAAGAACACATCCAACGGCAAAAGCCATGACTAAAATTGTTTTTGAAAACGAGCGAGTGCGAGCCAGACTATCAGACAAATACATATTGAAACGTTTAGAGTAGCAAACAAGATAATTTTTATAACATCCTGAAATTTCTTCGTGCTCTGGCCACTCCGTTGTGCGCCCATCGAAGTAACAATTTCAGCAGATTACTACGCTTTTACGCCGGAAATATAAATGTTATCGGAAGCTTCGGACCTGACCAGGTCCAACGTTCATTTGAATATCAGCCTGAAACAGCCATATTGTATAGCGTTCGCAAATGACAACACAGATGTAAGAATAACACTACTTTCGAAGAACGACCTGCGGTGGAATTGATGTGAACTTTATCCCGCTGCAGGATACTAACTCTTGCATAAAATTCTATATTGATCGGTTATTTCATCAACCCGGGTAAAATGTACAGGCTTACGATCATCTTGTTTTTTAGTGTTGTCGTTCATCATGTTTCTGCACAGCAACAAAGCTTTCAGGCTGCTGATCTGAAAACAGAATATCTTCATAACCCGCTGGGTATAGATTGCGAGCAACCGCGATTCACCTGGAGATTTGATGATGCGCGACACGGTGCACGGCAAGCAGCCTATAGAATTATTGTGGATACCGATTCACTGGCAGTGGCTGCCGATCGTGCCGGTATATGGAGCAGCGGCTGGATAGAATCCGGTGAAACCCGCGTGATATATACCGGACGAAAGCTGAATCCGTTTACACGTTACTACTGGCGTGTTGATGTGGCCGATCATGAAAATAAAAAGACTGCACAGGGAAGTATAGCGTGGTTTGAGACCGGCTTACAAGATATAAAGAACTGGCAAGGCGCCTGGATCAGCGATGAACACAATGAACATCAAAAAGCAGCGCCCTATTTCCGGAAAGAGTTTCATTCACAAAAAAAGATTCGTTCGGCCCGGGTATATATCGCTGCGGCTGGTTTGTTCGAACTATATATCAACGGAAACAAGATCGGTGATCACGTGCTTGACCCAATGTATACACGTTTCGACCGGAGGATACTATATATCACCCACGACATTACTGAGCAGCTACAAAACGGTAACAATGCCATTGGCATATTACTTGGCAATGGGTGGTATAATCATCAGTCTACAGCCGTGTGGAACTTCCATACAGCATCATGGCGCGCACGTCCTGCTTTTTGTCTCGACCTGCGCATTACGTATGATGATGGCAGTATAGAGACCATCTCGTCCGGCAAAGGGTGGAAAACATCATTGAGCCCGGTGATCTTCAACAGCATCTATACGGCAGAACATTNNGCAACTGGAAAGATGTGATTTACCGTCAGGCACCTGCTGAAAAGATTGTGTCGCAGGTATTACACCCGATCCGGCATGTGGAAGAAGTACCTGCAAAGAGTTTCCGAAAGCTGAACGACACCACCTATATCTACGATCTCGGCCGAAATATAGCGGGTGTTACAAAATTGCGTATTCGCGGGGCTGCCGGCACAACGGTACGGCTAAAGCATGGCGAGCGTCTTGCTGCGAACGGCCATGTAGATCAGTCAAACATTGATGCACATTATCGTCCTGTAGGGACAAGCGATCCTTTCCAGACCGATATATATACCTTGCGCGGCACGGGTGAAGAGCAATTCATGCCACGCTTCAATTATAAAGGGTTTCAATACATAGAAGTTACCAGTCGTGCACCATTAGCACTCAATCAGCAAAGTATAACCGGCTATTTCATGCACAGTGATGTGCCGGTTGCTGGCACTGTCCGGTCTTCGAATCCGGTGATTGACAAGATCTGGTATGCTACTAACAATTCATACTTGTCCAATCTCTTCGGGTATCCTACCGATTGTCCGCAGCGTGAAAAGAATGGCTGGACAGGCGATGCACAAATTGCTATTGAAACAGGTCTCTATGGATTTGACGGCATAACGGTATATGAGAAGTGGATGGCCGATCATCGTGATGAGCAACAACCCAACGGTGTATTGCCCGCTATCATTCCAACAAACGGCTGGGGTTATGAATGGGCTAATGGTCCGGATTGGACAAGCACCATCGCGATCATCCCGTGGAATATTTACCTGTTCTATGGCGATAGCCGTATACTCACGGATTGCTACGATAACATGACCCGGTATATCGATCACATCACCGCCTTGTATCCAACCGGACTTACAACGTGGGGGCTAGGCGACTGGGTGCCGGTCAAATCAAAATCACCGGTGGAACTCACATCTACCTGTTACTACTATGCCGATGTTGTGATCGCAGCCAGAGTCGCGAATATACTGGGACATAAAGAAGATCACGCCCGGTATACTGCGCTCGCTGCAAAGATCCAAGCGGCTTTCAATGCCAAATACCTTGATGTGAAAACCGGTATTTATAGCACTGGCCTTCAGACAGAATTGAGTACTCCGCTTTTCTGGGGACTTGTTCCGGATACACTGAAATTAAAAGTTGCTGCTAACCTGGCGAAGCGTGTGGAAGCGGATCAGTTTCACCTCGATGTAGGACTGCTGGGACAAAAAGCAATTCTGAGTGCGCTGAGTGAAAATGGCTATGCCGATATAGCATATCGGGTGGCTGCGCAGGAAACATATCCTTCCTGGGGCTGGTGGATCCGCAACGGTGCCACCACACTCTATGAGAACTGGAATATACAGGCCGCGCATGACATATCCCTGAATCATATTATGTTTGGTGAAATAGGGGCCTGGCTGTACAAAGGTATAGGCGGTATTAAACCTGATCCGGAAAAACCCGGATTCAAAAATGTGATCCTGCAACCCAATTTTGTTGCTGGGTTAAATCAGTTTGAAGCAACGCATAACGGTCCGCAGGGAACCATTGTCTCATCGTGGAAACGCGAAGGCAGGCGTATAAGCTATACTGTTGTTGTGCCCGCCAACGCAGAGGCTACTGTTCATTTACCGGAAGTGAGCAAGCGCAAGGTATATCTTGGCAGGCAGACCGTTACCGGGCAGGTAATACAACTAAAAGCAGGCACGTATACCTTTCTCTGGAAGTAACTATATACCTTACACAGCCTGATATATTCACTAAACGGAAGGAACTGTTGTATGATGATAAATTGTAGTATACTGTGTCTTGACAGACATTCAGGAGAATGTCCTGTTGATTATATATTTGCCAGATAAGCCCAGAAAGGACGTTAGATGAATTCGTTGCCATACAATTTGGAAGTCAGTCCACACTTTCTTGATTTTGAATTCAGCAGTACCGGACCGAAAGGAGAGGTTCGGAAGATCGTGCGGTTTACAAAAATGAAGATAGCCGATGCCAGCATCGAGATCTATAATATAGGCTTTGGTGATTATAATAAAGCCGAAGACCGCATCGATGACCTGATTGTAACCGATAACAAGGACTCTGAAAAAGTGATGGCCTCTGTAGCTGCTGCCGTCATGACATTCACCGATCAACGTCCCGATACCCTGGTGTTTGCACAGGGCAGTACCGCGGTGCGCACACGCTATTACAACATGGTTATCGCTTACCACCACGCATCCATTAAAGATATCTTTGATGTATGGGGACATCATTCAGGACAATGGGAAGTGTTTAAACGAAATAAACCCTATACGGCCATCTTGGCAAAACGCAAATAAAATCGTAATTTTGATTTACTAAACGATTGGCAATGTCGGGAAACATCCTTCAGAAAGATCAAAGCAACAACAACGGAAAAACTGTTGTTGTCAGTAAAAAGGTAAAGAGCCATGCGAAAGATCCGTTTTTCATAGGCAAGACCAAGGCTGCCGAAGCATTTCTGAACAAGCACGGACTACCAGCCGTTTTCACCAAATAAGTCGCTGATTTAATTTTGATAGAATAAAGCCAGATGGAAGTCTGGCTTTTTAGCTACTAGGTGCTAGCTGCAAGTTGCTGGCTTGCTTTTCTGGATGTTAACGTATTCTCAGTAAACTATATATACAAGTCGGTAACGTTTGGCCTAAGACCAACTTCCAGCAGCTTGAGCTGGCGGCCCGCAGCTATTCCTTCATAGCGTAAAACCCAACAACAGTAATATACGCTATATATAGCCTGCAACGTTAAATCCACGACCTGCTTCCAGTGGCTCGAAGCTGGCAGCCAGCCGCTATAAAGACAGGGGCAAATTTTCCACACAAGCATACTCTTCCATTCGCATAATCTGTGTTGCTGATTGCAGATTGATTGGTTAGCTTCGGTATATTCTGATCATTCCATCTCTAAACCCCAACTGCGTTTATGGAATTGCTTATCAACAACAAAACTTATACTGTCGATGCTGCAGCTGATGAAAGTCTGCTCAGTATATTGCGGAATCGTCTCGCGCTCACCGGTAGTAAATATGGATGTGGCGAAGGAGCATGCGGAGCCTGTACAGTACTGATCAACGGAGTGGCTGTACGCTCGTGCATCACGCGCGCGTCCGGTATAGCGGGAAAGAATATAACAACCATTGAAGGACTTGCACAGAACGCAACGCTTCATCCGGTACAGCAGGCATTTCTCGAGGTAGATGTTTTTCAATGTGCGTACTGTGCTCCCGGTATAATTATGTCGGCTGTATCACTGCTCGCTAAAAACCCAAAGCCCTCCGAGCAGGAGATCGCACAATCCATGCAAGGCAATATATGCCGGTGCGGCACGTATCCCCGCATCATTACCGCCATTCAAAAAGCTTCATCACGCTAACGCACATGCTATGAAATCAACTGTCAAAGAAGATATCGTTGCTCCCGAGCAATATGAGCTTCAGGAAAAGTTGCCCTATACTTTCAGCATGAAGAGACGTACGTTCTTTCAAACCCTGGGAAGTGGTATAGCGGTTGTGTTCTCGGTAAGCAAAAGTATAGGAGCAGAGTTCACGGATAGCGCTGCCGATGAAAGTTCACTGGCCGCATGGATCCACATTAATGAAAAAAGTGAAGTGACTATATATACCGGTAAAGCTGAAGTAGGACAGAACATCCGTACCTCGCTGGCGCAGATCGTAGCGGAAGAGTTGCCGGTGCCTATAGAAAAGATCAACATGGTAATGGGAGACACGGCACTCACACCGTATGATCGTGGCACCTTTGGAAGCCGGTCAATTCCATATATGGGTCCGCAGTTACGCAAGGCGGCCGCTACAGCAAGAGAAATACTTATCGGCCTCGCTGCTGACGAATGGAAAGTCGCTCGCACTTCACTCATTTTTCAACATGGCGAAATAAAAGAACAAAATACGCAACGTGTCATCGCGATCGGCAAGTTGATGAAAGGAAAGGAGTTTGTAAAGCCGGTAGATGATCACGTAAAGATCACGCCAGCCGATGAATGGAAAGTAACGGGTACTTCGGTGCGTAAAGTAAATGGTGAAGCATTTCTTACGGGCAAGCATATATATACTTCGGATATGAATTTACCGGACATGCTGCATGGAAAGATACTTCGCCCGCCTGCGTATGGTGCTACATTGGTTTCGTGCGATACATCAGCTGCTAAGAAAATGAAAGGTGTTACCGTTGTGCAGGATGGTGATTTCGTAGGCGTGACTGCACCAGATCCATATACGGCTACACAAGCGTTGAAAGCTATACGAGCCGAGTGGAAAACAAAAGAACAGCCATCGCGAAGTGAACTGTTCCAATATTTAAAAGTGAAAGCGGGCAAACCGGACGAGCGTGGCAATGAGACAACTGGTGATTTTGCAAGTGCATTCGCGACAGCGGCCGTAAAAATAGAGCAGTCGTTTACGGTAGACTATATCGCACATGCTCCCATGGAGACGCGCGCAGGAGTAGCCCAATGGATCGATCAGAAACTTACTGTATGGACGGGCACGCAACGTCCGTTTGGTGTACAGGAAGACCTGGCAGAATTATTCAGTATACCGAAAGAAAATATACGCGTCATTCAACCTGATACCGGTTCAGGTTACGGAGGCAAACATACTGGTGAAGCAGGCATTGAAGCGGCACGACTTGCACGTGATAGCCGCAAGCCCGTGAAAGTTGTGTGGACACGTGAAGAAGAATTTACCTGGGCTTATTTCAGACCGGCTGGCGTTATTGAAGTAAAAGCCGGAGCTTCTTCCGATGGTACGGTTACAGCGTGGGAGTTTCATAACTATAACTCCGGTGGCTCGGGTATTGAAACACCTTATGAGGTAAAAAATAAACAGATACAATTTCATGCTTCCGATACGCCTTTGAGACAAGGTTCCTACCGGGGATTGGCTGCTACTGCCAATGTATTTGCGCGCGAGTCAATCATGAGTGATCTGGCAGAAGCGTTAAAGATCGATCCGCTGGAATTCCGGTTAAAGAATCTGCGCGAGCAACGGATGAAAGATGTGCTGGGGGCTGCCGCCAAAACCTTCCGCTGGAAAGACGGAGCTTCTGCGCCTAGCCATGGCGTTGGTATAGCCTGCGGGAATGAAAAGGGAAGTTATGTGGCAACCTGCGCTGAAGTGTCGCTGAAAGGAAAGAACATCGCCGTGGAACGCGTGGTCGTTGCCTTTGAATGTGGTGCTATTGTTAATCCCGAACACCTGAAAAACCAGATTGAAGGCGCGGTAATCCAGGGACTGGGTGGTGCACTGTTTGAAAGCATCGACTTTAAAGATGGAAAGATTCTGAATGGCGCCTTTTCCAAATATCGCGTGCCACGCTTTAGTGATATACCTAAGCTGGAAGTGGTTATGCTGAACCGAAAAGATATTCCATCGGTAGGTGCAGGCGAAACACCTATAGTAGGAATTGCTCCGGCCATCCGTAATGCCGTTGCCAATGCCAGCGGTAAAAAGCTATATACATTGCCCATGATCAAGGAAGGGGCCACCGCACGCTCGGGATTATAAATTCCTATACTATATATAGTAAAAAGCCAGCATTGTGCTGGCTTTTTTTGAATATATCCCATGAATGCAATGTGGTATATCATATGGTATGCAACCCGGTTATGCAGTTACTACGATAGTATGCGTAAGCGCATATCCGTCTGCAACACTTCCTGTTACCGTTGCTATTTCGTTATCGATAGAATCGGTAAATACACTGTCGCTGGCGTTGTAAGTATAGCCTGACATACCTTTGGTATAACCATTGGCAGTAGATGCATTTACAAGCGCAACCGCACTGTTAGAACCTTCCGGGAAACCGATCTGTGTTACCAGCAACGATGTTCCTGCTGAATTATAGATGTGTACATGAACATGCGTAGCGCGACTCTGATACCATCCCGGGAAGATCGATACAAATGATACTTGTCCATCACTGTTCGTTACCTGTCTTCCGCGAAGGAAATGTACCGATGTAAAATCAACAGTCTGCATAGACGTTCCGCCATACTCTGAATAATATCCGTCTTTATCACAATGCCATATATCTACGATAGCACCTTCGAGTGCTGCACAACTGTTGTTTTTATCCTGGATGGTAATGGTGATTGTGAAAGCAACACCGGTTCTGTCAGAACGTATATCGGTCTTCACTAATGATGATGGATCTTTGGTAGGGAACGGACCTGCTGTTTCAGAATCGGTTGCTGAACAAGATGCTGAAGCCGTTGTTACCGTAAATGTTCCGGACGATGTAGCTGTAACACCACCTACCGTAACTGTAATTACACCGGATGTAGCACCACTCGGTACAGTAACAACAAGTTGTGTTGCTGTTGCTGATACTACGGTAGCCACTACACCGCCAATTGTAACCGTGTTGGAAGAAGCTGTTGTGCTGAAGTTTGTACCGGTAATAACAATCGTAGAGCCTTCAGAACCACTGCTGGTAAAGCTTGTAATGGTTGGTGAGCCGGTAGAGGTTGATGTAGTCGTCACCGTGAAATCGCTCGAAGATGTTCCGGTTTGTCCGTTGACCGTAACAGCAATTTTACCAGTACTTGCTCCGGAAGGAACCGTTACGGTAAGTTGTGTTGTAGTGGCTGCAGTAACTGTAGCCGTTGTACCATTAAAGGTTACCGTATTGTTTGTTGTTACCGCGCTAAAGTTAAGTCCTGTAATAGTTACCGTAATACCGACAGCACCACTGGCAGGTGTAAAGCTGGTAACAGACGGCACCGGTGTAGCGTCATCATCTTTACTGCACGAAACGATCAGCGGTGCTATAAGGCCGCTCATTCCCAGACTTTTCAAAAATTGCTTTCTTTCCATAGGGATATAGTTTATAATAATATATACGGCTGAATGATTGTAAAAGTGCAGAAGGTAATCGTGGCATCCTCGTTTCAGGGTATATTTGAGGTAAACGCAGCTTTTCTAAAGGCGTACGAGGAGAAATACTTCGCGCGCTATATATAGGCATATCGTAACGTTATTTGTGGTATGTATTGAAAGGACACTGGCTTCAAGCTGCTGGCTGCTGGGAAAATGCAGGACGCATATATATATATATGAATAGCTGTGAGCTTTGAGGTGCGAGNNGGCTGCTGGGGAATGCAGGGCGTGGGTATATATATAGATAGCTGTGAGCTGTGAGCTTTGAGTTGTGAGCTGCGAGAACGCTGGAGTATATTGGGTTTGAGATGTAACTCGTATCGTTACAGACAAAACTTCCGGAAGCCGGAAGCCAGAAACCTGTAACCTTCCAGAACCTGCTGCTTACTCACAGCTCACACCTCAAAGCTGGAAGCTATTAAAAAGACTGTGGGCCGCCTATAGAATGTATCTATAAACAGCCCGCAGGTAATAATAGTAGAAGAAGACTACTTACTACATATTTATATCTTTGGTAACATCGTTTTTAACGTCACCAACTTCTTTCTTCACATCATCCATAGCAGTCTTGAATTCTTTTACGCCTTTACCAAGGCCTTTCATGAATTCAGGAATTCTCTTGGCACCGAAAAAGACCAGCACGAAAAGTCCAATCAACAGGATTTCCTGGAAACCAACTCCACCTAAAAACAAAAGAACTGTGTTCATACAATTTTATGGTTTAAATACTTATTCTAAGAAAAGCAGCACGCCACAACTGCGGCTGTCGGGTACAAAAGTAGTCTCTAATTTTCTTTGTTGCCAATAATACAATACATAATAGGTATAGGTTCAATATGTGTCGGTAGCGATGTGGGATGACTGGTAAAACGCGGAAATCCAGGCCGTTATGCCATAAAGAGAGGTGTAGAAAAGAAGCCCTGAAAGTGTGACTTTGAAATAATTCTCACATCTAATTTAATTTATACCGGCCTCCGGGGGCTAAACTTCCGGCAAGTGTAAGCGACACATCCTTATATTGCGACCTTATTTTTTTTGACTCCGAACATGATCATCAAGAAACTCGCGGTTCCGCTCATCAACGATAAAATACTTCAGCAGGCCGAACATGGCTATATCGCTACTGCAGCTATTACCGATGCCGGCTTTGATTTTATTCGCACACGACTTCCCGGTAAAACGAAACTCGATATTGTTACCGGTCTCGATGGGCTTACCTCACCAGGTGTATTGAAAAGAATCTGGCGTCACTACCAGGATCGCTTTACCCTGCGCATCTATACCCGTAATGTCTTCCATGCAAATGTATATATCTTCGAATTACCTTTTCGCAAGTCCGTTGGCTTCACGGGGTCGGGTGCATTAACACTCGAAGGGCTGAAAGATCATGAAGAGATATTCAACAAAGTTTCCGATGCAAAAGAAGTAGAAGCTTTACTCTCGTGGTATACCACTTACTATGAATTTGCAGAGCCTCTTACAGAAGAGATGATCGCAGAGTATGAATTACTCTATCCATATTGGAAACAACGTGAGATTGTATCGCGTGAAGAGAAGAAACAATTTATAGCGCTTACGAGTCGCGCATTTACTTGGGACAGCATTCGTTTCAAAACGCAATACTTCAAGAAGGAAGATTACCTCGTGTTGGGCAATGCACAGGCCGACCTCGATACAGAAATTCAACAAGCTGCACGCGCTGCTGTTAAGAGCAAATTATTGCAGTTACATGAGTCCATTCTAAAGCATGTTACACGCATCAGGCTGCATGCTGATGGCGATGAGACGGTAAGCAGTTTAAATATACACGATCACCCTGATGGCAAGCTTACCGCTGCCTGGCTCAAATACGGCAGGAGTGAAGCCGAACTGAAACGATACTCGCCAACGGCAAGGCTACACGATTTTATGACGCTGCAGGTTATCGTTCAGCAAAAAAATATAGGTATAGCATTAGTCGTTGCAGGCCGGGCGGATCGTGAATTCTTTCGCTATAAAATGCAGGAAGAAGAGTATCGGAAAACGTTCCAATCTTTGCTAACGGCACTGGGCAGCGATTACTTTATAGAAATTGCTGGAGAACAAAAACCAGCCGATTCGTTTCAGCAAACGGATATGCTTTGGGAATATACCAAAGCTGATGTGTGGAGACATTACCGGTTCATCATCGCGCGAACTTACCAGCCAGGTGATGCCGCCATTGGCAATGATACCATCGTACAAACTATTGAACAGGAATTCGAAAAACTGATGCCGCTATACCAGCACCTGAAAGATACAAAAGGAGCGGTCTGATTATTTCGTCCGCTCAATCTCGCGCAGGTTCTCCATCTTCTTGTTGCGCAGGAAGCCTGCTATATCTTCGAAGTGTTCGCGGATGCGTTTGTTACCAAACTCAAATACTTTAGTCGCGAGGCCATCGAGGAAATCACGGTCGTGTGATACGAGAATCAATGTACCATCAAANNTCATCCAATATCAACAGGTTAACCGGCTGCAACAACAACTTGATCATGGCGAGACGTGTCTTCTCACCACCGGAGAGGTATCGTACTTTCTTGTCGATTGTCTCACCACTGAACATGAAAGCTCCGAGTATATCTTTGATCTTCGTACGAATTTCACCTTCTGCAATCTGGTCGATCGTTTGAAAAACTGTCAGCTCTTCATCAAGGAGCGAAGCCTGGTTCTGCGCGAAGTAACCGATCATACTATTGTGGCCAACCTGCAGCTTTCCTTCGTACTCCAGTTCGCTCATGATCGCCTTTACCAGTGTAGATTTACCTTCACCGTTCTTTCCGACAAACGCGATCTTCTCACCACGTGCAATGGTGAGCGACACATCTTTCAAAACGGTATGATCACCATAACGTTTGGTGAAACCTTCAATGATAACGGGGTAGCTACCCGAACGCGGAGCAGGAGGGAACTTCAGGTTCAGTGCCGAAGTATCCACTTCATCTACCTGGATGATCTCGATCTTCTCCAGCATTTTTACCCGCGACTGCACTTGCAATGTCTTCGAGTAAGTACCTTTAAACCGGTCGATAAATTCCTGGATATCAGCAATCTGTTTTTGCTGATCGTCAAATTGCTTTTGCTGTTGCTCGCGTCTTTCCCTGCGGAGTTCCAGGTAATGAGAGTAGTTTGTCTTGTAGTCGTAGATGCGTCCCATTGTCACTTCAATGGTACGGTTCGTCAGGTTATCAACGAAAGTTTTATCGTGACTGATCACGATCACCGCCTTCGCATTGTTGATGAGAAAATCTTCAAGCCATTGAATGGATTCAATGTCCATGTGGTTGGTAGGCTCATCCAATAAAATCAGGTCAGGTTTCTGCAAAAGAATTTTAGCAAGCTCGATGCGCATGCGCCAGCCACCGCTGAACTCATTGGTAGGCCGAGTAAAATCAGAACGGAGAAATCCGAGACCCATCAACGTCTTCTCAACCTCAGCATCAAAGTTGATCTCTTCAATGGAATAATATTTTTCGCTGAGCTCCGATACCTGTTCAATGATCTTCGAATATTCATCTGACTCATAATCAGTACGTGTCTCTAACTGACGGTTCAGCTCATCCATTTCCTTCTTCATATTCAGGATACGCGAGAATGCTTTTGATGCTTCCTCAAACACCGTACAATTGTCTTCGGTAAGCAAATGCTGTGGCAGGTACGCTATAATTGCATCTTTGGGAGCCGACACCTTTCCGCGTGTAGGTTTGTTAACGCCAGCAATGATCTTGAGCAGTGTAGATTTACCCGCACCGTTCTTGCCCATTAAGGCAATTCTATCGTTTTCATTGATGTTAAAAGTGATATTACTAAAAAGCGCTGAACCATTGAACTCAACACTAACCGCATCTACTGAAATCATGATCTGGAAAAATAAGAGCGCAAAGATAATATAAATACGGATTCGTGCGGATATGCGATTTGATCAGAAAATCT
>DJFR01000100.1 GCA_002432545.1 Flammeovirgaceae bacterium UBA5867
AAAAGATGAAGAATCTCCTGTCGGCTGGGAGTGGAGCGCAACCGGAATGTTTTCAGTAAACGATCGGAAGGAGCATTCATGATCATTGTAGTTGTAGCTTCAGCAAGTTACTATAAATACCATTATCGAGCTTTGTTAGTTCAGCGTGCGATCCGGTTTCTGCCAGCATACCTTCTTTGATCACAAAAATGCGATCAACTTTTTTAATGGTGCTAAGGCGATGCGCGATAATAATTGTTGTTCGGCCTTCCATTAATGTTTCCAGCGCCTGCTGTACGAGTACTTCCGATTGTGCGTCCAGCGAGCTCGTTGCTTCGTCCAATATAAGAATAGAAGGATTTTTAAGAATGGCTCTCGCGATGGCTATACGCTGACGCTGACCACCGGAAAGTTTTACACCACGCTCGCCAACTACAGTATCAAATTTTTCGGGGAACCTTTCAATAAATTCCAACGCGTTCGCCTGCTGTGCGGCTTTACGTATCTCATCTTCACTGGCACCTGGTTTTCCGTAAGCAATGTTTTCGTAGATCGTTCCGCCAAAAAGAATTACCTCCTGCGGTACGATACCAATATTATTACGGTATGATGTAAGATTGAAACTATAGATTTCCTGATTGTCAGCTTTTATAGTGCCTTGTTGTATCGGATAGAAACGCATCAGCAGATTTATGATGGTTGATTTACCCGAACCACTTTGTCCGACAAGAGCTACTTTCTCACCCGGAGCAATGCTAAAGTTAAGTTGCTTTAATACTGTAAGCTCTGAACGCGTAGGGTATGCGAATGAAACATTCTCGAAAGAAATTTTCCCCTGCAATTTTAATGAAGGTGCTTCTGTAGTTTCTGCTTCGTCATGTTCATGCAAAATATCAAGTACACGTTCGGAGGCACCGATAGATCGTTGCAGTTGTGAGTAAATATCTCCAAGACCTGCAATGGAAAAACCAATGAAGGAAGTATATAGGACAAAAGAGAATAGCTCTCCCGTTGTAATTTCATTTACCTGCACAAGTTTGGCTCCATACCAACCGACCGCTACTATACCACCAAACACAACGAATATTATAAAGGAAACAAAGAGACTGCGATACCGTGCACCATGCAGCGCTGTGCCTACTACTTCGTTAATGGCTTTGCTATAGCGATTGACTTCGAATATTTCATTGGTAAACGACTTTACTACCGAAGCAGATTGAAAAGATTCTTCTACAATAATGTTTGCCTCGGCTAATTTGTCTTGTGTTTTCTTGGAGAGTTTACGAATAAACTTTCCGAAGATGAGTGCCGAGAGAACAATTACCGGAAAGGTGAGTAGCATAAAACCAGTTAAGGTAGGAGCGAGGTAGAAAATAATAATTGTTCCGGTAATCAATGTAATGATCTGTCGCATTAACTCTGCGAGTGTAAAACTGAAAGCACCCTGAAGTGTTTCGGTGTCCGATACCATTCGGCTCATCAGTTCGCCCACGCGCTTGTTATCAAAGAAGGTCATGGGCATCCATATTATTTTTTTGTAAATGGATTTCCGTACATCTGCCATACCTTTTTCTGTAACAATAGAAAAAGTATATACCCGGATGAACGAGAAAATTCCCTGCACAAAAAGTATAGCCAGCAATGCGATGGCAGCCTGATTGATGGATGTAAAATATTTTGGTTTGCCTGAAGCTATATCCAGCAGCTCGCCCGACAGCCGTGGAAAAGCCATGAGCGTTACACTTGAAAGTACCAGTGAAACGAGCCCTATAATAAACAAGCCCTTATAAGGCAACATAAATTTAAAGATGCCTGCAAGCTGTTGTAAACTTGTCTTGTTAATGCGCCTCTTCTCTTCTTCCCGTAGCGGTTCTCCGCTGTTTCGCTTCGCCATACTTCTGTTGTGAGATACTGAATTATACTTTGTGCTTTACTGCAGTGCAATGGATCCTTTCATGGAGAACACAACGGTATCTCCTAAAAACATTTTCTGCCCTCCGGTAATGGAGTAGGATGAAAGCACAGGTTTATTGTAAACATCCTGAAATTCCATTGTTAAAAAACGCGAACTGCTATAGAGCGAGTTTACTTCATTGAATTGTGCCTCGATGCGTTTTACATTCTCCGGTTTGCCATAATAGTATATTTTCATCGAGCGCACCGGTAGTATCTTGTCGGTAACAATGGTTTTTATTTTCAGATTGCTCCGGTTATCGGTCAATCCGTCTTCAACTTTATAAGCACCTGCATTAATAGGTTTATTAAGTGTCTTCAACTCGCGGAATATATCCAGCTCGTTTATCCACCCGGTGCTATCGTTGGGTTGTATAGTTTGCTTCTCTTCCTTTTCACCAAGTCTGGCAACTTTATGTGTTGAGGCTTTTGCCTTTGTAAGAAAGTGAATTTGTGAAGAGATGAGACTATCAATGGGATAATAGCCTGCATAATGTTCACCCCTTTGCTCGCAGGCACTGATGCTGAACATCAATACCGATACGATAACAAAGAGGTGAATGAATGATCTGATCTTTATCAAATTATTTTTCCAGTAAAACATTTCCTGTCATTTGTGACGGAATGGCAACTCCCATCAGCGTAAGAATGGTTGGTGCCAGATCGCCCAGCTTTCCATTCTTCAACGTCCCTTTGTAGGAATCATCCACCAGAATGCATGGAACAAGGTTGGTTGTGTGTGCTGTATTTGGCGTACCGTCTTCGTTGATCATCATATCAGCATTACCATGGTCTGCAATGATGATGGTGGTATATCCGTTTTTCAAAGCAGCCTCTGTAACCTGCTGTGCGCAGGCGTCAACAGTTTCACAAGCTTTCACAGCAGCTTCAAAAACTCCGGTGTGTCCAACCATATCCGGGTTAGCAAAATTGAGACAGATAAAATCGGGCTCTTTTTTATTCAGTTCAACAATGATCTTGTCTTTAATATCATTGGCACTCATCTCCGGAGCAAGATCATACGTAGCTACTTTAGGCGAAGGACACAGGATGCGAGATTCTCCCGGGAAAGCTTCTTCTCTTCCGCCTGAGAAAAAGAAAGTAACGTGTGGATACTTTTCTGTTTCAGCAATGCGTATTTGTTTTTTACCGGCAAGGGAAACAACTTCACCCAACGTTTTCTCCAGGTTATCTTTATCGAAAATTACTTTAACAGCTTTGAAAGAGTCATCGTAGTTGGTAAGCGTGATATAGTATAGCGACAGCGCTTTCATTTGCTGCTCAGGGAAATCCTGCTGTGTTAATGCCTGTGTAATTTGTCTTCCACGATCAGTGCGGAAGTTAAAGCACAACACTACATCGCCTTCTTTTATAGTGGCCACAGGTTGTTGCTGCGCATCTACCATTACGATTGGCTTAATGAACTCATCGGTTACATTGGCATCGTATGACTGTTGAATGGATTTCAAAGCATCCGAAGATTTTTCACCAACACCGTGTACCAGTAAATCATACGCAAGCTTTACGCGCTCCCAACGTTTGTCACGATCCATTGCATAGTAGCGACCTACAATGCTGGCAAGTTTACCGGTAGTCTTGCTCAGGTGATCTGTGACTTGTTTTATATAGCCCAGTCCGCCTTTCGGATCTGTGTCTCGTCCGTCAGTAAAAGCATGTACAAATAAATTGTCGATGTTGTTATTCTTCGCGATAGTGATCAAACCTTTCAGGTGCTCAACATGCGAGTGCACTCCGCCATCCGATACCAACCCGATATAGTGAACACTTTTGTTATTCTTCTTTGCATACGCAAAAGCATCGAGCAGCACAGAGTTTTGGTCAAGTTCTTTATCGTCAATGGCTTTATTTACGCGTACAAGATCCTGATATACAACACGGCCGGCACCAATATTCATGTGGCCCACTTCCGAATTTCCCATCTGTCCTGCCGGTAAACCTACCGCCAACCCGGAAGCTTCCAGCTTACTGTTTGCATACTTTCCGTATAAAGAGTTAACAAAAGGTGTTTTTGCTTTGTCAATCGCTGATACAGCTTTGTTGGTCGCGATGCCCCAGCCGTCTAAGATCATCAGCAATACTTTTTTGTTCATAGGTTGATTTTTAGTTCTTCGACTTTATTTGCCGCGCAAATATAAGGATGAATTGCACGATCGTGGATTGTAAAATTCAAGGGTTTTTGGGTGGAGGTTTAGGGTAAACGATTGAAAAACCCGCGTGCTCTCATAATTTCATTATCTTGCAAAGCGTGGCACAGTTTTGGCCGCACAACAAAGTTGCCATGAAGGTGAACAAATATATTTCGTCAGTAGTTTTCGTGCTTTTAAGTTTACAAGCTGTGTCCGTACTGGCACAGAACGGTGACGTGATCAGCCAGGTGAAAGAAACCATTAAGGCTGGTAGTGCGAAAGAGCTTTCCAAATACCTGAATCAGACGGTTGACGTAACCATTGATGATAAAGTAGAA
Organism: Flammeovirgaceae bacterium UBA5867; assembly: GCA_002432545.1. GTDB lineage: Bacteria > Bacteroidota > Bacteroidia > Cytophagales > Cyclobacteriaceae > Ohtaekwangia. Next base: position 4,418 of record DJFR01000100.1, read on the forward strand.
TCGTACAGCAAAGCGCAGGCTGAGTTTATATTTCGCGATTTCTTTAAGCAACATCCGGCCAGCGAATTCAATATTATTCACCAGGGTTCTTCCAAAGGAGGCCAGCCCTTTGCTATCGGCCAATACAAAAGCGGAGCCGAAACACACCGTGTGTTCATGAAAATCAAAACGGTTGGCAATCAGCAACTCGTGCATGAAATTTCCTTCGTGAAAGAATAAGNNACCCATCGTCTATTTTTGCACGGTGAAGCCGTATTACATCACCGAAGAATTTCTGGATCAGTTCATCGCCTCCGCGTTTATGGAGGACATTGGCGATGGCGATCACTCTTCTCTATCCTGCATTCCGCCTGATACAACCAACAAAGCGCAGTTGCTGATCAAGGAAGATGGAATTCTTGCAGGGGTAGAGCTTGCATTGGAGATCTTTAAACGCACCAACCCGGCATTAAAAGTCGAAGTTCTGATCGAAGAAGGCAGCCCGGTAAAAAAAGGTGATGTCGGATTTATTGTTTCCGGTCCTTCCAGATCTATTCTCACAGCAGAACGTCTCGTGCTCAATTGCATGCAACGCATGAGTGCCATCGCTACAAAAACGCATTACTTGTCATCGCTTATTGCAGGTACGCACGCGGTGTTACTTGATACGCGCAAAACCACGCCAAACTTCAGGCTGCTCGAAAAATGGGCCGTGTTAATTGGTGGCGGAAAGAATCATCGCATTGGACTTTACGATATGATTATGTTGAAAGACAATCATATTGATATGGCAGGCGGACACCGCGAGGCAATCATTCGAACAAAAGATTATCTTCGCGCCACCAACCGCGATCTCAAAATAGAAGTCGAGACGCGGAACCTGGACGAGGTAAAAGAAGTATTAAGCGTTGGTGGTGTCGATACCATAATGCTTGATAACATGAGCCTGGCAGATATGAAAACGGCTGTGGCACTGATAGCCGGTAAGTATCAGACCGAAGCCAGCGGAGGTATAACGGAAGAGACTATACGCAGCGTAGCGGAGTGTGGTGTTGATTATATATCGGTAGGTGCGCTTACGCATTCTGTAAAAAGTCTTGACATAAGCTTGAAAGCTCTCAACAGTTAGTAGTATATATAGCTTGTTGAGAACTTAAAAGTATAGAACGAAAAAACTGTGAATTAGGAATATGATCGTTAAAACGAAAAACTACAAACTGGAAAAGAAGATCTACATTAACATAGCATTGAAAAATGTGTTAAAGAAACAAGGATGGATCGCAGGTCTTGGTGCATTTGTTATCTGCCTTGGCTTTATATGGATACCCAGCATCTGGTGGTTTATAGCGGCTGTGTTAGGATTAGGTCTGTATTTACTTTTCTGGTGGGTACAATTTTATGGCGTAACGCAACTCGAGCAAGGTAAAATGTTGTTTGAAAAATTTCATTACGAAATCACCAGTCAGCAAATTATCATGAAGCTCAACCCGCGCGAAGGTATGCCTTTGAAGTGGGACCAGATACAGGCTGCTGAAATTGGTAAAGATTTCTTTGTGCTATATATCAACAAGGCACAGATTCTATACTGGCCGTTCAAGATATTCAATACTGACAACGAGCGTAAATTCGTTGGTAGTATATTAAAGACAAAGGGACTGGTGAAATAATATAGCTTCGTGCTGTGAGTTACGAGCTATGAGTACATATATGGCGAGGAGGAGACTCCTCGCTTTTTTTAAATTGTAATTCACTAACCTGCGGCAGTGTGCAGTCTAAAAAGAAACTATCACCAACAGAAGCCAAGCAGAAAATATACCGGTATTGTGCTTACCAGGAGCGCTCGCATAAAGAAGTGCGCGATAAGCTATACGAATACGGGTTGTATCGCGATGAAGTGGAAGACATGCTTTCATCGCTTATCACCGAAGGATTTCTGAATGAAGAGCGCTTTGCAAAAGCTTTTGCCGGTGGAAAATTCAGGATGCAGCGTTGGGGCAAAATAAAAATCGTAAACGAACTGGAGGCACGCGGGCTCACCGCCAATTGTATCCGGATTGGTATGAAAGAAATTGAAGATGCTGACTATCTTCAAACCCTGCGCGAAATCCTCGAGCGAAAGCTCAATCAACTGGATGAGGAAAACGCTTATGTGAAACGCGACAAGCTCGCTCGTTATGCCATTCAAAAAGGATTTGAACCTGACCTGGTTTGGCCAGAAGTAAAAGGGCTCGTTAAAGATTAACAGCTTTTGTAATCTCCGCGACAATTTCAATCATCATCTAAAAGCACTTTTGCGTTTTCAGAACAATATATTCTTTACGTATGAGACATGGTATAGTAATCATGCTGGTGTTTGTAAGCTATGCAGTAGCTGCTCAAATGGATGGGCTACGCACAAAACATTTTAACATTAAAAAAGATATAGCCCTGCAAGGCTATGACCCGGTCAGTTATTTTGATGGCAAGCCTGCAGAAGGGCAGGAGTCTGTTAAGTATATGTATAAAGGCATTACCTACTTTTTTACCGGCCATGTAAATCTCAATAAATTCAAAAGCAATCCTGATAAGTATGAACCAGCGTATGGCGGGTGGTGCGCGTATGCAATGGGCGAGACTGGTGAGAAGGTAAAGGTTGATCCTGAAACATTTAAAATTATAGAGGGCAAGCTATATCTGTTTTACAATTTCTGGGGTAACAACACATTGGAAGAGTGGAATAAAAATCAAACGAAACTAAAAGAAGCAGGTGATCGTAACTGGAAGAGAATAGTTCAATGATCGGAAATTGCTGGTATGATCTTTTTAAGAACTTTCAAACCATACAGAATTATTGTATTTTGAATCAAAAGCCCCTATGAATGTACATCTAGCCTGTGCCCGCATACTCTCTCAACTTACAGACCTTGTTGCTCAAATCAATGAAAGTGATTTTGTAAGACCATCCAATCAGTTAAGTCAGTCTACTATCGGCCAGCACCTGCGGCATACGCTGGAGTTTTTTATTTGCTTCGAGAGCGGTTATCAACAGGGGATTGTAAATTATGATAAGCGCGCGCACGACAAACAGATCGAGTGCAATAAATATATAGCACTGGCAACCATTGGCCGCATCGAAGCATTTATAAAGTCACTGCAGGAAAAAGAGTTGAAGCTGGAAGTGGGCTATGATGTTTCGCAGGATGAATTTGTAACCATCAACACCACGGCTACACGCGAGCTGGTGTATAACATCGAGCATGCAGTCCATCACATGGCCATTATGAAAATTGGTGTCCGCGAAGTTGCTTCGTATGTGGAGCTCCCAAAAGATTTTGGCGTGGCAGCTTCAACAATCCGTTATCATGAGGCTGCTGTTGCTTCACATTAATTTTTTATTTTGGCTGCCTTATGTCTTTCGCAGCGAGAATTATGCGCAGTAATTTTTTGATCAAACTTAAAAGCTGGGAATACTGGCCCTTCGGCATCGTGCAGTTTCCGTTGTTTATTTATTACGGCTGGCTGGTGATACGATCGCGCTCCTTTACATTCTTTTCGGCTTCAAACCCCGGTATTGTTATGGGTGGTATGTTTGGTGAATCAAAATATGATGTGCTCAAAAAAATCCCGGAACAGTATATACCGAAAACAATTCTAATTAAACAACCTGCCGATACGCAAAGTATACGGGCACAAATTGTTTCAGGTGGACTTCAATTTCCATTGATCTTCAAACCTGATATTGGCGAACGCGGTTTTATGGTAAAGCGCATCAACAATGCTCAGGATGTAGCGCTATATATAGAAACCATACGATACGACTTTCTGGTGCAGGAACTGGTAGGCCTGCCGTTGGAGTTTGGTGTATTCTATGTGCGTTTTCCGAATGAAAGCAGGGGTAATGTAACCTCTGTGGTGATGAAAGAAATGCTTTCCGTTACAGGCGATGGCGTGTCAACATTGCAGCAACTTATTCTGAGTAAAGATCGTGCGAAGCTTCAATGGGAAACACTCAAGACTATATTTAATGGAAAGCTGCAGGAGGTAATCGCAAAAGATCAGCAAATAGAATTAGTATCGATTGGTAATCATTGTTTAGGTACCAAGTTTCTTAATGGCGAACATCTTATCAATGACCAACTCTCGGCAACGTTCGATCAGGTGAGTAAACAAATTGATGGCTTTTATTTTGGGCGGTTCGATCTGCGTTGCGGCTGCATAGAAGATTTATACAACGGTAACTTTAAAGTAATGGAGCTGAACGGATGCGGTGCTGAGCCTGCGCATATTTATCATCCGGGTTTTCCGCTGTCCAAAGCGATACAAGTTTTATTCAGGCATTGGCGAAATATATTTCTGATCGCACGCGAAAATGTAAAACGCGGAGCGTCCTATACTTCGTTAAAAGACGCAAAGGCATACTATCGAAAATTTAAGACTGCCACTACATTAGAATAGCTATATTGCTCATGTAATCAATCATGAAACAAAACATGGGTTGATCTATACAGTATGGAGGTATTTCTCGCTTTTATACTTGCATTCTTCTTCAGCTTTATTGGGTCTATCCCGCCCGGTGCTATCAATCTCAGTATTATACAGCTGGGACTTGAGCATCGTATAAATGTTGCATGGCGATTTGCAATAGCAGCGGCTATCATCGAGTATCCCTATGCATGGCTCGCGGTAAAATTTGCAGAATGGATTACGTCATCACCGCTGATTCTGGATAACCTCCAACTGTTAACCGCAGTTGTTATGACGTTGCTGGGTATATTTAGTCTGTGGCCTTCCGATAAACCATCTAAACTTGCCGAGCAATTTAACAGGAGCGGATTCAGGCGCGGTATTGTGTTGAGTATATTCAACCCGCTCGCGGTTCCATACTGGCTGGGTATTACAGCATATCTTAAAAGTCAACGATGGGTGTATTTGTCGAACGTGTGGGAACTTCAGGCATATCTCGCTGGAGTTGTTTTAGGTTCGTTGGCTATGCTTGTGCTTATGGCGTACCTGGCCAAAAGAATTGCTGTGCAATTTCAGCAGAGCACGTGGTTAAAGAAGGTACCCGGCATCACGCTGGTTGTACTCGGTGTGTATGCATTCATCCAATATATACTTTAGGCCGTCTTACTATCTGTAAAAGAAAGTGTACCCTGTCCGTTGTGAACATCTAATTCGGCAATGCCTCCGTGCAGCCAGGCGAGGTTTGGATTTTCATGTCCCGTGGGGAAACCAAATGCCACTGGATAATTGTAGGATTGCGTGTGATGCAGGACGATCTCTTCCACCGTTTCACCAAAGCCCAATTCAGAATCTTTGATATCCGTCATGTGACCAATGATGAGCCCGGCAAGCTGTTGAAGTTTACCGGCACGCATCAATTGTGTTAACATGCGATCGATTTTGTAACGATACTCATCGATCTCTTCGATCACCAGAATTTTACCGTTGGTATCGGGTTCACTGGATGTGCCAAGGGCATCGTTGATCAGCGAAAGGTTGCCACCAATAACTTCCCCGCGGCCACGTCCATCTATACTATATCTGTTGGCAGGTGATTGTATCCGATCAGGTTTCTCCATCAATATTCTTTTCAGACTTTCAACGGATGGTCTGGAAGCATCTTTGGGAAACAGAATAGGCATGGTGGCATGAATGCTTTGTATACCGAGACTATATAACTTCAAGTGTATAGCGGTTATATCGCTGAAGCCGATAATATACTTGGGAGTATCTTGCAGTGGAGAAAAATCAATCTCATCTACAATGCGTGTACTGCCGTAACCACCGCGTGCACAGATAATAGAATGTACATTGACATCGTTTATGAGTGATTGAAGATCATTGAGTCGCTGTGCATCTGTACCGGCCAGGTATGAATGATCGTTGCTGAAAAGATTATCGGCAAGCTTTACCTGCAGGCCCCACAATTGAAAAGTTTTTACAGCAACATCGATATCTGCTCTGGATACTTTTCTTCCGGGAGCTGCAATACCGATTGTACTACCTGTGTGAAGGAGTGGTGGCGTAATCATACCTGCAAGTAGAAGAAGTTATCGGAAAACATCAACTATATATAAAGCAAAGAGGCTGCCTTGGTAAAGACAGCCTCCGAAATATAAAACCTGTAAGTTTTGTTCTAGTGAGCTGCAGGGCCTGCTGATCCTGCTTTAGGAGTAATCATAGCCTTGAAGCGAAGCACGGTTTGCTTAGGCCATGTGTTTGCTGTAACGGTAATGGTTTTGTTCTGTATATTCTGCTTGCCGTTGCTATCGAACTTGGCTTTTACATAACCGGTTCCTCCTACAGGAATTGGGTCTTTAGAGAAATCAGGAACTGTACATCCGCAGGATGGTTGAGCACTTTGAATGATAAGCGGAGCCTGGCCGGTATTTTTTATAGCATACGTATACTCAACTATATCACCTTCTTTAATTGTACCAAAGTCGTGCTCGGTTGTCTCAAACTCCATGATTGGAAGCGGACCTTCCGGCTTTTCTTCTGGTGCTGGTGTTGCAGCAACGGGGTTGGCAGAAGGTGTCGCACTTTTTTTACCTTCGACCTCTGCAAGGCGGCTTTCCAGTTCTGCTATTCTTTTTTCTGCATTACGATCTTTGCATGCTGTAAAGGTTGCCAGTACAACAGCAATGAATAAAAACGATTTTGCGATTCCGGTTTTCATATTGTGTGTTTACTTAATTCTGTCAGTCTATACCTTCTTACCACGAATCTGTTCTAAAAGTTCATCCACATCTTCGAGTAATCGCTCGGCTTTATTTTTTGCTTCATCAACTACTTTCTGTCCCTGCGATTTTGCTTCACTGGTAAGTGGAGTCTCTCTCCCCTCAACGAAATCATTGATCAGGTCCTGAAGCATCTTACGGTACTTATCCAATTGGTAAGATAATTTCTCACGCGTGTTAGAGCCTTTATCAGGCGCGTAGAGAATTCCAAGAATTGCACCGGTAGCTGCGCCCGCCAGGAACGCCATCAAAAAATTTCCACTCTTTTTGCTCATAAACTTTTCAAAATTAGTTACGGTCGGAACGCAAATTCAAAATTTTAACAAATTTTAACAAACAGAATTACTTATTGTCCATTAACCCGCGGCCGCTTTTTTTAACATCACCTTTGTCTTTCAGTTCTTTCGCAATAACATCCAGAATTCCGTTGATGAACTGGCGACTTTTTGGCGTACTGTAGTTCTTCGATAATTCAATATACTCGTTAATGGTAACCTTTACCGGTATACTGGGGAATTCCAGCAACTCTGCTATTGCCATCTCCAGAATCATGCGGTCTGTAAGCGGTAAGCGGTCCACCTCCCAATTACGTGTATTATTGGCTATCAGCTCTTTATACTTGTCGTCAAGATTTGATGCCTTCTTATATAGCTTCTCGATAAACTCCTTGTCTTCATCCCAGTTCACCGATAAAGTGTGGAGTGTGAGTGTATTCTGTGACTCACCATCAAAAGATTTTACTGTTTTTTCCACCAGGCCTTTTACAATTTCTTTGTCTTCAGCCCAGCGAAGCACTTCTTCTTCAAAGAACTCGTTGATAACGGTTTTACCAAGAATAACTTTTTTGAAAATGTGATTAACGAATTTTTTCTGGTCTTCAGCGGTAGGACTTTTCTTGTCCAGGTAGGCCAGGTATTCGTTGTCTTGACGGATCACATCGCGGAACCATCCCTTCACGCGATCAGCTTTGTCCTGCCAGTGGCGGCCAAGTTTAAGCGCATCTTTTTTCAGCTCTTCATGATTACGAAGCGCAGTGATCCATGCATTGTTAACGAAATTCTTGTGACTTACTTTTTTATCGGCTTCAGCAAGTTCAGCAAATGCCGGCAGAAGGCTGAGTACAGCAATATAGTGATCGTAGATTCTTTCAACTTCACTGATCAGGTTCTTCAAAAAGAAATCGCTGTCTTTTTTAGACTGCTTGTCGTAAAATTGAAAGCATTCGTTAACCGTCTTTTTGATCTTTACATCTTCGTGATCAACGCTGGTTTCACCTTTTTTAAAGGCGCGTTCAAAAAGCTTTGCAGCAGTTTTCTTTTGGAGAGATAGCGCGGCTTTATCCTGTACTTCCATCGAATTCAGATCCGGCGCAAACGCTTCACTTATCTTATCAATACACAATTCATAGTTGGCATCTTTGCACTGTTGCAATGCAAAAAGGCTTTGCATCACTTTTATACGGAGACTTCTTCGGTTAAGCATGATAAAGAACGAATGGTTTTAAAAACTGGCAGCAAAAATAATGTTTTGAAGCTCACAGTTCAACTTTAAGTTACGCGATCATTACCTGATTATTGTAGCTTTGCGGCTGTTGCCGTGTTCCGTATTCACGATTAACTTGTAACGGATAACAAGTATCGGAACTATTGAAGAAATATTTCGTTTTACCGACAGCCACCAAATTTTACTGCATGCGCGAACTGAAGTATCTTAATAAATACCTATTCAAGTATAAGTGGCATCTCATTCTCGGAACCATCTTCGTTATACTCTCCAATATTTTTCAGATCATTCCGGCTCAACTCGTTCGCGATTCAATAGACCTTGTGGTGGATAATATACGACTCTATAAGTCGATGGAAGGAACCGATGTTCAGCAGAGTTTCTTTAAAGTATTTGCGTTTGGTATTCTCATCTATGCCGGGCTGATTTTAGTGATGGCATTTCTGCGGGGTATATTTCTATATTTTGTGCGGCAGACGCTTATCGTGATGTCTCGCCTTATTGAGTACGATTTGAAGAACGAAGTCTTTGAACATTACCAGACATTACCGCTCAGTTTTTATCGCAGAAATAATACAGGCGATTTAATGAACCGCATCTCTGAAGATGTGAGCCGTGTGCGTATGTATCTCGGTCCGGCTATTATGTATGGATTAACGCTGATCACATTGTTTCTGATGTTGATTCCCATCATGTTTAGCATCAGTGTAAAGCTTACCTGGTATGCATTAAGTCCGCTGCCATTACTTTCATTGAGTATATTTCTGGTAAACAATATTATTGAAAGACGCTCCGAAGAAATTCAGCGTCATCAGTCAAGGCTCTCCACCTTTGTGCAGGAAGCATTCAGTGGTATCCGTGTGTTGAAATCCTTTAACCGTGAAGAAGAGTCAGTAGCTAAATTTGAAAAAGCGAGCGATGCCTATAAACATCAATCGCTGAAGTTAACCAAGATGCAATCGCTTTTCTTCCCGATCATTATGGGTTTGGTTGGCATCAGTACTATACTTACGGTATATGCAGGGAGCACAGAAGTGATTAATGGTAATCTTACTTTCGGAAATATAGCGGAGTTCATCATTTACGTAAACTTGCTGACATGGCCGGTAACATCACTCGGCTGGACAAGCAGCCTGGTGCAGCGTGCTGAGGCTTCGCAGAAACGCATTAATGAATTTCTGAAAACAGAAACCAACATCACTTCCGAAAGAAACCTGGTGGGTGAAATTAACGGTAAAGTTGAATTCAAGAATGTGACCTTTACCTATCCGGACACAGGTATAAAAGCATTGAAGAATATTTCGTTCACTATAAATCCCGGTGAATCACTTGCCATCATTGGCACAACGGGCTCTGGTAAAAGTACGGTATCAAATTTAGTGTCGCGATTGTATGATGTGCGTGAAGGCGAGATCTGGATTGATGACACACCTATACGTGACTATAATTTAACGTCACTGCGCAGTCAGATTGGTTATGTGCCGCAGGATGTATTTCTTTTCAGTGACACCATATTTAATAATATAGGCTTCGGTATAAAAAATCCCGATCCTGAAAAAGTTATACAGGCTGCAAAAGATGCCGATGTATACCATAATATAATGGAGTTTCCGCAAGGCTTTGAAACCCGTGTGGGCGAACGTGGTATTACACTTTCCGGTGGACAAAAGCAGCGCGTGTCCATTGCACGAGCCGTTGTGCGCGAGCCTAAAATATTAATGTTGGATGATGCCCTCTCGGCGGTGGATACTAAAACCGAAAACAACATTCTGAACAGCATGCGCAGGATCATGAAAGGCAGAACAACCATGATCATATCGCATCGCGTATCATCAGCCAAACTTGCCAATCGCATTCTGGTATTGGTAGATGGATTAGTAGTGGAGGAAGGAACACACGATTCGCTCATCGAGCAAAACGGTTTCTATAAAGACCTGTATGAAAAGCAGGTACAGATGGAAGAAGAAGCGTAATTTTCTTTCCCGGCTTGATAGAAGAGTTATCAGACAATATATATTTCTGTTCATAGATTTGATCTACAGAAAAATCCACGTGTCGAAAACTTTCCCGTCCCGATACGTATCGGGACAGATTTTCGCAGAAGTTTTGTTCAAATATATATTGCCTTTATCTGCGTCCATCCGCGCAAATCTGTGGGCAAAAAGCGGATTGTAAAATCAGAAATTAAATCGTGCACCTGTTCCTGCAAATAAACGCAGTGTCAGACGATCAACCAGTTCGAGCTGAAGACTGGTTTCTGCAAAGAGCGTTACCGGTACATCTTCAAAAGTATATTCGGCACCAAATATACCCTCAGGCCCGAAATCGAAGTCGGTGCGTTCGTCATGCATATATTGGTTATTGTTATTCGGGTCGCGATACCAGTAATCAACCTTGGCAATTTTCATGACAGCACCGGGTCCCCAATACCACTGAAATTTTCCTTCTACATCAGACACATCAAAGTCGTGCTGAAATAACAATCGCGCCTGCAGATATACTACACTGCTTACGTCAACCGATTCGTAGTTATAGTTATCATACTTGTTCATGTGCTTGAACGCATTGCGATAATAACGTTTATCAGAATTTTTGAATGCAGAACCCAACCCGAACTCTACAGCTTTGTTATCAGACAGGTAACGCTTATAGGTTATACCCGCAGGCAAACCGAGGCGAACGCCAATACCTTGTTGTTGAGCATAGCTGGTTATAACGGCTGCAGAGAATATTATAATGGCAATAATGCGTTTCATAAAACGAATGGGTCTTAATTGTTATTAAAATATATAGCGCAATCCAACTCCACCCTCAGCACGGCTCCATCCCGGATCGAGTTGTACATCTGTAAAATACTCAAGCTCCATAAATGCCGAGATGGGCAACTGAAAATACGAGTATTCAATACCGATCACCGCCTGCGGTCCTTGTGTAAAACGCGATACAGTAAAGTTACCGATCGTGTTGTTGCCACCCGGATTGGTGTTATCAGTTTCTTCATATATATAATCATACCTGATCTTGGAATATTTCCATTCCCAGCCGGCACCTACATAAAANNCTCACCAATGAAATCGGATTTTACAGAATGCGTGAGGTAACGAACAGACGCTCCCTGCGAAAGCGTGTCACGTCTATAGGATGTAAAGCGCTCGCGAAAATATCGATTATATAAACCGCTTGCAGGTTTGCCAATATCTGCTGCTATAGCAAAGTTTTTGTTTGCATAGTACTTATAGGTGAGGGCAAATGGATCGCCAAATTTCACCCCAATGCCGTGATAAGGATATTTACTTTTGTCGAATACAGGACAAACAATTTTGGCTTTGTTGCCTCGAACACGCGCAGCGTTGCTATAGCGCTCGCGGGTATACATACTCTTCCCTCTGCTCTGTGCATGCAACTGTGGGGTGAACGCGCAAACAACAAGCAGGCAAAAAATGGATAGAGCTATAGTGTTTTTGAAAAGCATTACGGCAAATATAACTGTTTTGCCGTGTACACATAAAATCCAAGGCGAAGCGAAAATCAAACAAACTCTTTATACTGCATCTTGTGGAGCTGGGCATAGTATCCCTCCTGCAATAACAACTCTTCGTGACGGCCAACTTCTTTTATTTCGCCATGGTCGAGTACAATAATTTTGTCGGCTTTTTGAATGGTAGACAGCCGGTGTGCAATAACGATAGACGTTCGGCCGCTCATCATTTTTACAATGGCTTGCTGAATGAGTTCTTCAGTCTCGCTATCAACAGATGACGTGGCTTCATCCAGCACCAGTATTTTAGGATTGAATACCATAGCCCGGATGAAAGATATAAGTTGACGTTGTCCCACAGATAGTGTGGCACCACGTTCCATAACATTATACGATAGTTTACCGGGGAGTCGCTCTATAAATTTTCGGGCACCCACCAGGTCTGCGGCATGCCATACCATGTCTTCTGTTACTTCGGGATTGCCGAGTGTTATGTTGTTAAGAATGGTATCCGAAAACAGGAATACATCCTGCAGTACTACGCCTATATTTTTACGTAACGTACCCAGCTCGTATTGCTTCAGATCGAGACCATCTACCTGTATAGCGCCTTTGTTGATTTCATAGAAGCGGTTCAACAAATTGATGATCGATGATTTCCCTGCACCGGTAGCACCTACCAACGCCACCGTTTCTCCCGGACGAATGTGGAGGTTGATATCTTTCAACACATAATCAGGCTCGTTATAGGCAAACCATACATGATCAAATTTTACATCGCCCTGAATATGCGCTGGTATATATTTACCGTGTTCCTGCACATGCTCTTTTTCATCGAGCAGATTCATAATGCGCGATGAACTCACAATACCCATCTGCAGTGTATTGTAGCGATCGGCTATCATGCGTATCGGGCGGAAGAACATTTGTATATACATGATAAAAGCAATGAGTTTACCAATGGTTATACCGGTTTCTTCATAGTGAATTATACCCTTGGCACCATACCACACGAGTAACCCTATACCCGCGGCAGCAATGATCTCTGCTACTGGATAATAGATAGAGTAATATAGTACAGAGCGAAGGTTAGACTGTTTGTGTTCTTCGTTGATCTCTTTGAATTTTTCGAATTCTCGTTTTTCACTTCCGAAGATCTGCACGATGTTCATGCCCGTAAGGTGCTCCTGTACAAAGGTATTCAGGTTCGCTACAGCATTGCGTACTTCGTTAAAGGCAACTTTGATCTTCTCTTTGAAAACATACGTGCTGATCAGCAGCAACGGTAAGGTAGAAAGACTTAGCAACGCCAGTCGCCAGTCCTGGTAAAACATAAAACCAAGAATGAAAATTATCTGCAACAGATCGCCTGCCATGGCAGCAAGTCCTTCACTGAAAACATCAGCGAGTGTTTCCACATCCGATATCGTGCGTGTCACCAGACGACCAATCGGAGTCTTGTCAAAAAACTTTAGTCGCAGGCTGATAATGTGCTGGTATAGTTTCATCCGAATATCACGAATTACCTGCTGACCAAGCCATCCGGATACATAGGTGTGAAAGTATTGGGCAATGGAATTGATAACGAGCAGCACCATCAATAGCACCATCATGCGCACCATGGCATCGTAATTACCAAAGGCAACATCGTGATCTAATGTATACTGAATAAGAATCGGGCGTGTTGGTGCGAGTACACCCAGCGTTACCGTAAGCACAATCACCAGCACGAAGCGGCCCTTATAGGGTTTTACAAACTTCATCAGCCGGTTAAGAACTGACCAGTCAATAATATTTCCGCTGCTTACTTTCTCTTTCTCCACGGTGGTTTGGGGATTACGGTCGTATGGCTTCCGGGTGAACGTTGAATTGAAACAACTTGTTCAGCCGGGTCCCGCAAAAATTTTAAAACGTCAATATATACTTTACAAAACGTTGTTATGCCGTTGCTCTGTAATACATGACAGAGGCATTGCTTTCTTTCAAAATATCACCGGCTACACGCTTGATGTCATCAGTCGTTACAGCGTTGATCTTCGCGCCTTCTTCATTTATCAGGTTCGCATCACCTGATAATTTGGAGAACGCCAGGTTCATGGCGCGGTTCATTACTTCCATCTCACCAAACTCCAGCGTAGACTCCGCCTGGTTCTTTACTTTTTCAAGCTCGGCTGTGGCTACACCATCGGCTACAACCTGCTTTAATATAGTATCAACTTCGTGTTCGGCATCTTCTATAGATATACCATCCTTAATTCGTCCGCTCACAACAAGCAGGCCCGGGTCAATTGTACCCATCACAAACGAAGATATAGAGGTAAATATCTCTTTCTCCTTCACAAGTTGCTGATACAGGCGACTTGATTGCCCGCGACTTAGTATATCGCTGAGCAGATCTATAGCATAGTAATCGTCATGAAAACGTCCGGGCATATGCCATGCTTTATAGAGTGCATTGGCAGGTACTTTTGCGTTTACTTCCAGCGCACGCTTTTGTGTTTGTGCAGGTTCGCCGGCAAGTTTGCGCGATCTTATCTTTCCGGAAGGTATAGGGCCAAACCATTTTTCAGCGAGTGTCTTTACTTGCGCTGCAGTTACATGACCTGCTACAACCAGTATAGCATTGCTGGGTACATAGTGTGTAAAGAAGAAATCCTTTACATCTTCCATGGTTGCATTTTCAATGTGGCTGATCTCTTTACCAATGGTTGCCCACTGATACGGATGTTGTTGATATGCAAGAGGTCGCAGCTTCAGCCATACATCTCCATACGGTTGATTGAGATAGCGCTGCTTGAATTCTTCCACCACCACTTTGCGCTGCACTTCCAATGCTTTCGGATCGAATGAAAGACTAAGCATGCGATCGCTCTCCAGCCAGAAACCTGTCTCAAGATTTGCTGCCGGCAATGTGAGGTAATAATTGGTGATATCGGTGTTGGTAAACGCGTTGTTCTCGCCACCTACACGCTGCAGCGGTTCATCATAACTCGGAATATTCACAGAACCTCCAAACATCAAATGTTCGAAGAGGTGAGCAAAGCCGGTTTTGTCCGGGCGCTCATCGCGTGATCCCACATCGTATAAAATATTCATAACGGCAATCTGTACCGTAGGGTCTTCATGCACAATTACGCGCAAGCCGTTATCTAATGTAAATTCCTGAAAGTTGATCATGAGGGTTCAAAAATAACAAGATCAATTGATTTTGATAATGATAAAAATACAACGCTATTCCTCCAGCTTTTGCTGCGGGAGTGAAATAACAAAGGTAGTACCTTCACCAACAACAGAGGTAGCTTCAACAGTTCCTTTCAGTTTGGCAACCGATTCTTTTAAAATGTAGAGTCCCAGCCCCGAACCTTGTGCATCTTCGTTGGCACGGTAAAACATATCGAATATACGCGAGAGATGTTGCTGTTCAATACCGATACCGTTGTCTTCTATGGTGATCACATAATGTGCCTCTATACAATCAAGCGAAATGCGAACAAACGGTTTTCGATCGCCACCATTCCAATAAAATTTAATAGCGTTTGATATCAGGTTGTTCAGTATAATTTTCAGTCGCGTAACGTCCGATATCATTTCTTTCGCAGCACTATCATCAATCATGAACAGTATTTTGTTATAGCTCGGTGCATACTGATGATCGTATAGAATATTCTGAACAAAACTCTTAAAGTGAAAGCGCTCCAGCCTGATCGGCATGCGTGAGTTGCGCGAGTAGCTTACTACTTCTTCTATAAATTCTTCGAGCTTACGCACGCTGCTCTCCATCATCGACAGATAGGTCTCATGACTTTCCAGTGATTTGTCGAGGCGCGCCACCATAATAAGGCCGAGTATAGATTTCAGAGGTGCACTTAAATCATGCGATGCACTATAAACAAAACGATCGAGTTCAGAATTTCGAAGCGTGAGTTCTTCATTTGCTTTTTGCAGATCATGGGTACGCTCGGTAACAAGCTCCTGCAAATGCAATCTTCGTTTGCGCATGAAGTGCGAACTGATGGAGAATGTTATCCACGCAATGAGAAGCGCCACAAGTAATGCTCCTAAAATGAAATTATTGCCAAGCCAGTATGGTTTACCGATGGAGACAACAAACTCGGATGGCTCACTCCAGCCGAGCCCGGTATTTTTACGCGCCCTTACATATATAGTATGCTTGCCAAAAGAAAGATCAGAAAGACTTAGCTCATTGGATTCAAATGTATGCCATGATGTTTCATCATCGATACGAAACTGCATCGTAATTTTATTTTCCGGAAACGTAATGGGAGAGAACTGCATATTGATGAATGAACCATACGGTGCAGCAAGTTCTTTTACATATTGTTTACGATCACCATTTACCTGGGCACCTACGCAGTACGGTTTTAATGTAGGCTTGTTGCCGAGTATAGATCCGGCAGATAATGCAACCCCAAATGAAGTGCCTACCCATACACGTTTATGATGATCGATGTGTACACCTCGTACGGTTATGGTGTTGGAAGGAAGTCCCGCGTTTTCATCGTATAGCCAGAACTCACCAGTAACAACATCGTAACGGATAAGACCGAATGAATTGGCGAAGAGTATATTTCGGTCGTCCATTACCTCAACAGAACTTACGGACACATAGGACAGCGATCCGCCCAGGTCTACACGTTTTATACTTTCATGATCGTAACGCAGTAGCCCTTCCGTTGAGGCGAGCCAGAGTACATCGTTATGCACAGCAAAATCGCGAATGCTCAGGTCGGATACAGCTTTGAAATCAATTGGTAAACTTATGTTTCGAAACTCTTCGCTGCCGTTGGCCTTTAAGAACAGGTAATTATCAACACCGCTTGATGCAGCATATATACCACGCGGTCCTTCGCGAACTACATTGATCTCGCTTCGTTTGCTCAGGGGCACCTGATAATGTTTAACCGTTAATGATTCGGTAATTACTTTTAATGTCGTGCTGCGCGCCTGGCTAAGCCATACATTATCATGAGAGTCAAGGAAGAGATCGTGAACAAAATTACCATCCTTGGCAAAATTCCATTGTTGTTTAAGCTTGCCGTTCTCAAATAAAAATACATCGAACGATGAACTCGCCCACAAACCCCGTTTGCCATATTGCAGTGATTGAAAATAACTGTTACTGTTGTTATAAATCTCTCGCCTTCTCCACGGAGCTCCAGCAGTTTCTTTTAACTCAACCAATGTTTCTTTAAAGCAGTAGTATATAAGATCATGCTCGGGATCATGTACTATATCTTCAATGAAGTGTGCTTCGGAGTTACGATCGGGTAAGATGAACAGATTTTTTTGCGCACGCACAAGTCCTTTATCAGACGACATCCACAAATCTCCTTCGCGACTCAGGTAAGACGTGTTGATACCATTGAAATTAAAAAGTAATGCCTCGAGTTGTGTTGATAGACTGTCGGGCCTAACGTGATACATGTCCTGCCCAAATGTACTTACCCATAAACTTGAATCGGGAGCTAGTATCAGGTGCGATGCCTTTAATATAGGGAACGCCATCTTTGTCTCAGTAAATTCTCCGCCCTGCAGTGTAGCTTTATAAAGTCCTTCGAGTGAAGCAATCCATAAACGACCGCGTTCAAAAAGTACGTGACTTACACCGTATGGTAAATTTGTTTTGAGTTGAAGGAAGCTGCGCGTGGGCCTGTCGTAGCGATATACTTTTCCCTGGTATGAAGTGGTATATAAATTACCATCATCATCTTCAAAAAAATTGAACGACCGCACAAATACAGGCGAATGATTGGCCATGCCGAAATCATACCGGTTAAAAGATTTATCTGTATAAGCCACCACCGATTGAGACTCTCCGATCCAGATCAGCCCCTGTTTATCTTCATACATCGATTTGGGATACCAGATGGTGGAGTCGGTAGGTGTTCGGCTTCCGCGTATAAGTGATTTGAAAAATACAGTGTCGATAAGATTCTGGATCTCGATTACATCCAGGTCGCCAATGGCCAGCAGACGACCATCGCGTGTGTTCAAAAAGCCTTTGGTATATTGACTTTGCAGTGCAGACTTGTAGGTATGAAACTGGATGCCATCATATTTTACAAGTCCGTCATCGGTGGCAATCCAGAAAAATCCGAGTGAATCCTGTGATACAGCTTTGATAACATCGCTGGGCAGCCCATCCTCTACACGGTATTCATGAAAACGGTACTCCTGCCCATGTATTACGCCCGCGAGCAAGCAACCTATTATCAACAAACTATACCTCATTACCTACAGGATGAACGATA
Organism: Flammeovirgaceae bacterium UBA5867; assembly: GCA_002432545.1. Classification (GTDB taxonomy): domain Bacteria; phylum Bacteroidota; class Bacteroidia; order Cytophagales; family Cyclobacteriaceae; genus Ohtaekwangia. The sequence continues at coordinate 22,372 of DJFR01000100.1, forward strand.
AAGATAGCAAGAGTTTTGAAGCGCAGAGTTGATTCTTTATTAAGAATTTGTAGAATCCATTGAAAGTGAAAAACTCGCTTAACTTTGGCCCCGACATCCCAGCACCCTGTTATGAAATTTGACCGTAAAAGTTACAGCGATCCCATTCTCAAGAAGCTATATGAATCGTTGCTGTTCCCGCGATTGATTGAAGAGAAGATGCTCATTCTGTTGCGACAGAATAAAATCAGTAAATGGTTTAGCGGCATCGGGCAGGAAGCCATCTCGGTAGGCATAACCCAGGCGCTGCAAAAAGACGAATACATTTTGCCGATGCACCGAAACCTCGGTGTGTTTACGGGACGCGAAATGCCTTTCGAAAAACTTTTTGCACAATGGCAAGGCACGATGGCCGGCTATACCAAAGGCAGAGATCGATCCTTCCATTTCGGAACCAACGAACACCATATTGTGGGAATGATCTCACACCTCGGTCCGCAAAACGGAGTGGCCGATGGTATAGCACTCGCCTCGAAACTGAAAGGTGAAAAGAAAATCACGGTGGTTTTCAATGGTGACGGTGGAACAAGCGAAGGAGATTTTCACGAAGGTATAAATGTAGC
>DJFR01000117.1:0-8399 GCA_002432545.1 Flammeovirgaceae bacterium UBA5867
GTTCTTTGCGTGTGTATGATTTGTCAAACACTTGATCTTCAAGAGATATCCTTTCAACAGGGTATCTATAGCGAGCAACCTCAATACTTGTTTGGTATAAAGTCGTGGGGTATAGAAACAACATCAGCCGGAGGATTTCTGGCGTGGAATATTNNAACCGGCCGCCCTTCGACCTGCCTGAAGCGGAATCCGAGCTGGTAGCGGGCTTTCAAACCGAATACTCCGGCTTCCGCTCGGCGGTAATCATGCTGGGTGAATATGGAATGATGCTTTTAGTGAGTATATTAGGGGCGGTGTTATTTTTTGGAAGCTGGAACACCCCACTACCAAACATCGCTGCCCTTCGGTTAGCAGAATGGACGAGCGGAACACCGGGCATGTTGAGTTCAACTCTCTGGGGCATTTTTTGGCTTTTAGGCAAGGCGTTGTTTTTTGTAGCAATACAGATATGGGTACGGTGGACTTACCCTCGCCTGCGGGTTGATCAATTGATGAATTTGTCGTGGAAATATTTAACACCTTTGGCGTTAGTCCTGGTAATACTATGCGGACTTTGGAAAGTAATTTTTATTTGAATTGCGTGAAAATAGTTTTTTCAACATTTCTGTTTTTTATAGTTCTTGGTCATTCATCCCTATATGCACAAAGTGACGCTGTGAAACTTGAGGCTGCACTGAAAGGTGAGCTCACGGATACAGCACGCATACGGATACTTACTTCACTGGTAAAAGAATATCAGTTTGTAGACTTTACCAAAAGTCAGACCTACACCGAGGAGGCTCTGAAGCTTGCAGAAAAAACAGAGTCTGTAAAGCACAAGGTAGATGCATACCTTACGGCTTCCGTTTTGTATGCCAGTACAGGTGACTTCAGCACGGCACTTCGCTTCGATAATCGTGCACTGGAGCTGGACATCACTACAAAGGACAGCACAAATATTTCGCGCGACTATAACAATATAGGGCATGATTACTATGACCTGGGCGAATACGATGATGCTTATTTCTACTTCACACAATCGTATCGTATAGCAAGTGTTATCAAGGATACACTGCGCATGCTCATCGCATTGCATAATGTAGGTCGTGTGTTCAAAGAGTTAGGACAATACGATCAGGCGCTCGATCACCTCGAACTGTCCAGGAAGATGAGCCAGGAGACGAGTGATGCTGAAGGTATAGCCTATGCACTGCACGAGATTGGTGATGTGATGCTGCGGAAGAAGCAGTATGATTCAGCACTTACGTTTTTAACCGATGCGCTTGTCAAGGTTAGCGCAATGAATATCGAAGTGATCCACCCACAGGTGTTGGCAAATATAGGATCGGTATACCTCAGCAAAAATGATTTTACAAAGGCACTTGCCTATTACGACTCAGCCTACAAGCTGCACGCTAAAACCAACAACCGTTATGGCATGGCAGAGATTGAGCTCGGCCGCGGTATCGTATTTGTAAAACAAAAGAAGTATGACGAAGCGCTGGTAAAAATAGATAAGTCATTATCGATGGCCCGCGAGTTGAATGCACGTGTACTGGAGATCAGAAGTTTTTACCAGCTTTCGGTACTGTGGGAAACCAAAGGCGACTTTAAAAAATCACTGGATTACTTCAAGCAGTATAAATTGCTGGAAGATACATTGTTCAGTCAGGAAATGCAGGGCAAGTTATTGCGCGACCAGATTCGTTTTGAAACCGAATCGCGCGATACGCAGATCGCAGCCCTTAGCAGATTACAAACATCACAGCGCAGCGAGTTAAGGAAGCAGGAGTTTGTTCGAAATATACTCGTGGTTGTTATGGCGTTGAGTGCCATTATACTTATCACCGTTTATCGCAGCGGACAACGCAGACGCAAGATCAACACGTTGTTGCTGCAACACCAGGATGAGATGGAGAAACGAAGTGAAGAACTCGAACGACTCAACCAGGTAAAAGATAAATTCTTCTCGATCATATCGCACGATCTGCGTTCGCCTATCAATGCATTGGCAGGCTTGCTCGACCTGATCGATAAAGGTGCGATCAAACCGGAAGAAATGCACAAGCATACCAAAGAACTGAAGGTTCGCTTCAACCATACACGTACACTGCTAAACAACTTGCTCGATTGGACATTACTACAAATGGACAAACTGAATCTGCAGGCTGCTAAAATAAATCTGTACAAACTGGTAGAAGAAAATATACAGTTGCTGGGCTCCGTACAAGACAAGAAGATTTCCATGATCAACGAAGTTCCCGAGAATGCCATCGGCTTTGCTGACTCCAACACCATTAACCTGGTGATTCGTAACCTGATGACCAACGCGATTAAATTTACCAATGACGGAGGTCGTGTACTCATTGCTGCACGTGAGCAGGGGCGCGAATGGATTGTATCCGTAAGTGATAACGGAGTAGGCATGAAGGCTGAAGTATTAAGTATGCTCTTCGATAAAACTGCGCCTTATACAACCCGCGGTACCGCCAACGAGAAGGGTACCGGTCTTGGACTTATTCTCTGCAAAGAATTTGTAGAGAAGAATGGCGGACGTATATGGGTTGAAAGTGAAGAAGATAAAGGAAGCACCTTCTACTTCACACTCCCCAAGTCGTGATCGTTACCGTTAACAGTTATCCGTTAATCGTATACGCTACTAACGAATAACTGTTAACCATTAACGGGTCGATACGATTAAAATCACAATTATACTTCCGAACATCTTTTTCCATCCTATTTTTGTTACCCGGATATGGAAGAAGTAAGTGTTACATATTTTGGAAAAATAACGGAAGTAATCCGATCACTGGCAGCAGGGTTAAAGATCACCTTCAGGCACATGCTGAAGGCGCGTAAAACCCGTAAGCCCGTTGTCATTACCGATCAGCAATATTTCCAGTCTACCGAAGGGATCAATACCATTCAGTATCCATACGAGATGCAGCCGGTGCCAGACACGGGTCGCTATCGTCTGCACAATGAAATTGACGATTGCATAGTTTGTGATAAGTGTGCAAAAGTCTGCCCGGTAAATTGCATTACCATCGAACCGATCAAAGCCATTGAAGAGATCGGTAAAACTTCTGATGGAACATCCAAGCGTATATATGCAGCGAAGTTTGATATAGACATGGGCAAGTGCTGCTTCTGTGGCTTATGTACTACGGTGTGCCCCACCGAGTGCCTTACCATGACAAAGGTATATGACTTCAGTGTGTTTGATATACGCGAGCATAACTTTGTGTTTGCTGAAATGACGGAAGCTGAGATTACTGAAAAGAAAAGAGTATACGAAGAGAACCAGAAAAGTAAAGCAGCCGCGAAAGCTGTAGCCGAACCGATTACAGCAACAACAACGGAAGAGAAGAAAGATATAGCCGAAGCACCAAAAGCAGCGAAGCCCGTTTTTAAACCTAAAATTAAACCTGCGGTACCTCCGCCTGCCAGCGAATGAACTTTGTAACGATACTGTTCTATTTTTTTGAAGCGGTGGCTGCACTGGCTGCATTAAGTCTGGTGTTGGTGCGCAATGTTTTTTATGGCGCCCTTATACTTGTTGTATGCCTGCTGTCGCTTGCAGCACTATATGTGTTGGCATTTGCCGAGTTTGTGGCGGTGACTCAGATATTGATCTATGCCGGTGGTATACTTGTGGTAATCATTTTTGGTGTTATGCTTACAGCCAAAATTGCGGGTAAACCCCTCGTTGTAAAACATACCAACGTGTTAAGTGGTGTACTGGCAGGTGTATCATTGTTTACCTTGCTTGTATACTTTTTATCATCGCACAAATTTTTTGAAGACCAGAAAGAAGCTCCTCCATCGGAAGATGCGATCAATACCATTGGCTTCGGATTAATGACCGAGTTTGTATTGCCGTTTGAAGTAGCTGGTATAGTATTGCTGGCGGCATTAATCGGAGCAGCGGTTATAGCATCATCCATTAAATCGAAGAAAGTATAATGGTGCCGGTATATCACTTTTTATGGCTGGGCGCGTTTCTTTTCTGTGCAGGGTTAATGGTTATCATTACCAAACGCAATGCTATCATGGTATTGCTGGGTATAGAACTGATGTTGAATGCTTCGAACCTGAACCTGGTTGCTTTTAACCAGCTTCATCCGGCGCACCTCAGCGGGCAGATGTTTGCCCTGTTTGTTATCATTGTTGCCGTATGCGAAGCTGCCGTTGGCCTGGCCATTGTGCTGCGTGTATACCAATATTATCAAACCTCGGTGCCAGACGAAGTAACAGAACTGAAAGACTAACTATACACTAATCAACTATAAAAAACTATCCCGCAACATATTGATACTGTAATGCCCGACACCCCGACACACTATACCGCATTTTTTGAAATTTGCCTGCTGCTGGTAGTGTTGTTGCCGTTGCTATCTTTTGTAGTATCGGGGCGTATACCGGAGCGCTACTCATGGGCTGTGACCTTTACAGCGCCTTTGTTTTTATTGATCAGTACAATCTGCGCTATATATGTATTTACTGCGGTGTGGCATCATCAGCCCTATAGCGCAAAAGTAGACTGGTTTGCTATTGGCGGCACAATGGTATCGGCAGGTATATACCTGAATGATATAGCTGCGTTGATGTTACTGGTCGTAACGTTTATATCATTCCTGGTGCATGTATACTCTACCGGCTATATGGCGGGCGATGCTGGTATAACGCGTTACTTCTCCATGCTGGGTTTCTTTACGTTCGCCATGCTGGGTATAGTATTGGCCGATAGTTTACTGCTCATGTTTGTGTTCTGGGAGCTGGTGGGGTTTTCATCCTATATGCTCATCGGCCACTGGACAGAAAAAGAGGAGGCTGCAGCAGCTGCGAAGAAAGCATTTCTCCTAAACAGAATTGGTGATGCCGGGTTTCTCGTTGGTCTTATGCTCATCTGGACCAATACTGGTACATTTGATATTGTTCAACTCTCTGGTATAAACGAAGCATTCTCGTGGCAAACAACGGCATCGCTATGCTTATTTGCCGGAGTTATGGGTAAGTCGGCACAGTTCCCGTTACTCACCTGGTTACCCGATGCTATGGAAGGACCAACACCAGTGTCAGCACTCATTCACGCAGCAACCATGGTGGCGGCCGGTGTATTTTTATTGGCACGCGTAGATTTTCTGTTTACGCCTATAGCATTAAATACTGTCGCAGTTGTAGGTATACTTACTGCATTAATGGCTGCACTCTCTGCGTTGGTGCAGTTCGATATAAAAAAGATTTTAGCGTACTCCACGATATCGCAGTTGGGATTAATGGTGGCTGCGATCGGAGCGGGATCACCCGCATCGGCCATGCTGCATTTGTTTACACATGCGTTCTTCAAAGCAGGTTTATTTCTTTGTGCCGGTATAATTATTCACGTGTTGCATCAGGCACAACAGCAGGCGCATGAACATTTCAACGTACAGGATATACGCAATCTTGGCGGACTTCGAAAAAAATTACCGTTTACATTTTTAGCTTTCATCATCTGTGGCAGCGCACTGGCTGGTATACCATTCTTCTCAGGCTTTCTATCAAAAGATGCAATCCTTACTGCGATAACCATCTGGAAGGGCGAGGCCTTCTCATGGAAATGGATGGTACTTGCTTCTGCATTTATAGTTTCCTTCATTACTGTGATCTATACCTTCCGCATGGTCTGGACAATTTTTATGGGTGAAGAAAAACTCACAGCATCACTGCCTGTAGTTGAACCACCCATGATTATGCGTGGCCCTGTTGCTATATTATCAATATCCTCGGTGTGGTTATTGGTGGATATAAATCCATTCAGCTTTGAAGGCTGGCTTTTTAATACACTGCATAGTGGTGACCATTTTCATATAGGGGCAATTTCAATACTATCGGCATTATGGATTGTGCTTGCTGTAAGTGCAGCCTACTTCGTGTTTCGTAACAAAACAATACATGCCGATTTACTGCTGAATAATTTCTATCTCGATAAACTATATTTCAAAGTGGTGGGTAAACCATCGTGGAGCCTCGCTGCATTTACAGATTACGTTGATAAGCGATGGATCGATGGCTTCATCCATGCGTCAGCGTATGCACAGGTAACCGTGGCACACTTGGTAGGATGGTTTGATCGGGCCATTGTCGATGGCACTGTAAATGGTATGGCAAGTTTGTCACGGGGTGTTGGTAATTTTACCCGTTCTTTCCAGGGCGGTAAAATTCAGGGCTACATACTATGGGCAATTCTGGCAATCATAATTTTTCTAATTTGGGTACTATTTTAAGAAGCGATAAGTCTTAAACGGAAAGCAGAAAGAGAAACGTAAATGCATCACTATTATATATCCCTTTTAATTTTTATACCTCTTCTTGCAGCAGCTGCCGGGTTGTTTGTTCCTGCCGGGGCTGCAAAATATTTCCGCTATAGTACGCTCTTTGTAAACCTGTTTCAGGCCCTGGTGCTGATCGCGATGGTAATGGAGTATATACCGGGGCAAGGTATACAACTGGTTGAAAAGAAAGACTGGATCACGCTGAACATCGGCACGTGGGGTATATTAAAAGCAGAATACTTTGTAGGTGTTGATGGTTTGAGTATGCCGCTGGTAGTGCTCTCGGTTTTTGTTTTACTCATTGCCACCATTTCATCGTGGACGATCAACAAGAATGTAAAAGGATATTTTATCCTGTTGTTAATCTTGAATGCCGCGATCATCGGCAGTTTTACCGCACTTGATTTTTTGCTGTTCTACCTCTTCTTCGAGTTTATGTTGCTACCTATGTTCTTTCTCATTGCTATATGGGGAGGCGCACGGAGAGAGTATGCATCTATAAAATTTTTCCTGTATACATTGCTGGGGTCTGTTTTTATTCTGATTGTTATGATAGGCCTATATATCAGTGTACACGATCCGAACTACTCCGGGCAACTGGTGCACAGCTTTAGCGTGCTCAACATGGCCGAGGCCTCCAACTTTATATCGCATACTATACTTGATCCCAACAACGCGTGGATGATCGGCCCCATGAATGCACGCCTTTGGGCATTTCTACTGTTGTTTATGGGCTTTGCTATCAAGTTACCGATGGTGCCCGTACATACCTGGCTGCCCGATGCACACGTGGAGGCGCCAACACCGGTTTCGGTTATACTGGCTGCTCTGTTATTGAAGATTGGAGGATACGGTCTTGCGCGTATAGCCTTCCCGATATTTCCGGAAGCCGCTATACATTTCAGCACATTCATTGGCGTAATGGGCGTGATATCCATTATCTATGGCGGACTGAATGCCATGGCAAGCAAAGACCTGAAACGACTTATTGCATACTCATCGGTATCGCACATGGGTTTTGTTTTATTGGGGCTCGCATCACTTACGCCTGAAGGTATAGCAGGTTCGGTATACCAGATGTTTAGTCACGGAATAATTTCAGCCATGCTATTCCTGCTGGTAGGTGTGCTATACGATCGTACACACGACCGCACAATTGTAAATTACTCAGGTCTCTCTACAAAAATGAAAGCCTATACCGCACTGGTGCTGGTGGGGTTCTTCGCTTCCATGGGTTTACCGGCATTCTCAGGTTTTATAGCCGAGATCATGATTTTTCTCGGAGCCTTTAAAGCCAACAGTGTAAATGGATTGTTGCATGAAAGCTTAGCGATCATCGCGACACTTGGGTTGATATTGGGCGCAGCGTATTACCTCTGGACATTGCAGCGCATGTTCTTTGGTCCGTATGATCTGAAAGGAAATATAGCACACGATTCTATTTATGATCTTACCGATCGTGAATACCTCATGCTTGTGCCGCTGGCTATAGCCGTATTATTCTTTGGAATATTTCCGCAGCCGATGATCAACATCATCGATCCCTTTGCACAGAACTTCTCAGAATTTGTGCTGCGTGCCGGAAAGAGTTTAACATTAAATCCGTAATCCTGTGGAGAACGGTTTAAGCTTAACACTGGATCACATCTTCTCAAGCTTGTTTGAGCTGAGTCCGGAAGTAATTCTTTCCAATGGTATACTGCTGATTATTATAGTAGGGCTGGTAAAGAAAGATCATGCTATAACAACGTTGTTGGCGCTGCTTATTTTTTCCTTCTCGTTTCTTTTCATCGTTTCAGATCTTGATACACTGCAGCAGCCGCTGTTACTTTTTCACGGCATGTTGCGTAAAGATACTTTCTCGCTCTACCTGAGTGCCCTTGTTGATGCAGCGGGTATACTTACGGTGTTGATGAGCTGGCGCAACCAGCGCGAACAAAATAACCTGCAGGAATACTATGCGCTTATTATAACGGTAGGCCTAGGCGCACACCTGCTGGTGATGAGCACCAATTTTATTATGGTATTTCTGTCGCTCGAGTTGATCTCGATAAGCTCGTACGTACTCACCGGATTTTCTTTCGATAAAAAAGGAGCGGAGGG
>DJFR01000117.1:8448-25962 GCA_002432545.1 Flammeovirgaceae bacterium UBA5867
ACGGGTAACATTACTCCTCTATTCTTTATAGCAGGGCTTATGGTGCTCAGCGGTTTTTTATACAAGCTGGCAGCAGCACCACTTCATCCGTGGGCTCCTGATGTATATGAAGCTTCGCCTATGCCGGTCGTTGCTTTTTTTTCAACCGTGCCTAAACTCGCAGGCATTGGTGTGCTCACCCGGTTTGTAATGACATTAAAAGTTGTGGATCAATCGTACGATTGGCAGTCCATACTCAGTGTTGTTGCTATTCTTTCTTTAACAATCGGAAATTTTTCTGCGCTGCTTCAAAAAAATACAAAGCGGCTCATGGCATACTCCTCTATTGCACAGGCTGGCTTTTTGTTAATCGGAGTTGTTGCTTTTCTTCCGCAGGGTATACACTTCATGCTTTTCTATGCAACCGTGTATGTTGTTATGAATTTCCTGGTGTTCATATACCTTCAATACTTTGAAAAAAATGGTTTTGTAACGATTGCAGAATTTGAAGGTATAGGAAAAACTTTTTTGTGGCCTTCTGTTTTTTTACTGATCGGGCTCGTAGCACTTACAGGTTTACCACCTACAGGCGGCTTCACTGCAAAATTATTTATCTTCTCTTCGTTATGGGAAGCTTACCAGCTAACCGGAAAAAATATCCTGCTATGGTTGCTGATATTTGGTTTGCTCAACACAGTGGTTTCATTATTTTATTATCTGCGTTTACCCTACTATGCATTTATAAAGAATCGCAGTATCAACATAACAACAAATATTCTTGCATTTGAAAATCTTTTTGGGGTGATATTGGTTTTACTCATACTTCTGTTCTTCTTCAGTCCCGGACTGTTGATGGGATGGATTAATAAAATTACCTTTGTGTCTGTTATCCGTTATCCGTTATCCGTTATCGGTTAAAGCGTAATCCGAAGGAATATTTTTTCTGCGGATAACGATTAGCGATTAACGTATCAACGAAACTTTCGGATGGCTGCTAAAGATTAACGGCACACCATGAGCGACCAAATCCTTCACGAGTGCGGAGTAGCAATGATCCGCCTGCGTAAGCCCCTCTCGTACTATTTAGAAAAGTACGGACCAACCTACGCGATGAATAAGATGTATATCCTGATGGAAAAACAACACAATCGCGGCCAGGATGGCGCAGGTGTTGCAAACATCAAGTTAGACGTAGAGCCAGGTCACCGTTACATTAGCCGTTATCGTTCCATCAAGCCACAACCCGTGGCACACCTCTTCAAGAAAATCAGCAAAAAATATAGGAAGGCCCAGAAGCAAGGCAAAGACAGATTTCGCGATGAGCAATGGCTCAAAGCAAATGTTGCCTTTAGCGGTGAAATCTGGCTGGGACATTTACGCTACGGAACACACGGTGTAAACAGTATTGAAAATGTACACCCGTTCCTTCGTCAGAATAACTGGAGAAGTCGTAACCTCGTAATGGCCGGAAACTTTAACATGACGAATGTTGAAGAGTTGTTTGATATACTTGTAAATCTTGGTCAGCACCCGAAAGAAAAAGTAGACACGGTTACCGTAATGGAAAAAATCGGTCACTTCCTGGATGAAGAGGTGCAGGGTATATTTGAAAAATATAAAGATAAATTTTCAAATCGCGAAGTATCCGAGATCATCGAGAATGAAATCGATCTGCAGCGTGTATTGAAAAGAGCGTGTAAGGATTTTGATGGCGGATATACCATGGCCGGCATGACCGGTTCAGGTTCTGCATTTGTTACACGCGATCCGAATGGAATTCGTCCTGCCTATTTTTATGCGGATGATGAAGTAGTTGTAATCGCTTCGGAAAAGCCAGCGATTAAAGCTGCCTTCAACGTTGAGTATAATCAGATTGAAGAAATAAAACCGGGTCACGCACTGATCATCAGCAAGAGTGGTGAGTTCGGACAATACCAGATTGTAAAAGCGGACGAGAAAAAATCGTGCAGCTTCGAACGTATATATTTCTCGCGCGGTAACGATCCGGATATATATAAAGAACGCAAACAACTGGGCCGCCTGCTGGTGCCACAGGTGTTGCGTGCTATCAACTTCGATATCAGGAACACGGTATTCTCGTATATACCGAACACAGCCGAGACTGCTTTCTATGGTTTGATGGCCGGTATAGAAGATTACCTCATCAGTAAACAAAAAGATGTTATCCTGGATGGTAAGCCTTCTGTTGATTCGCTGGAAGATATACTATCATTCCGGCCGCGCATCGAGAAGCTTGTATTGAAAGATGTAAAACTTCGTACATTCATTACCGATGATTCGCATCGCGATGAAATGGTATCGCATGTATATGATACTACGTATGAAGTAATTCGTAAAGGTATAGATACACTCGTTGTTATTGATGACTCCATTGTGCGCGGCACAACGCTGGAGAAAAGTATATTGAAAATGCTGGATCGTATCGGTCCGAAGAAGATCGTTGTTGTCTCATCCGCACCACAGATCCGTTATCCTGATTGCTACGGAATCGACATGAGCAAGATGGGAGAGTTCGTTGCTTTTCGTGCCATGATTGCTTTGTTGAAAGAACAGGGTAAAGATTATTTGCTGGGCGAGGTTTATGAAAAAGCAATTCGAGCACGTGGCCATCAGAGCCAGGTAAATTATGTGCAACAACTTTACGAACCGTTTACAGACGAACAGATCTCAAACAAGATTGCAGACATCTGCCGCCCTGCCGATATGAAATCAGAACTGGATGTTGTATTCCAGACAGTAGAGAATCTGCACAAGGCGATCCCGAACCATATCGGAGACTGGTACTTCACAGGTAATTATCCCACACCAGGCGGTATGAAAGTGGTGAATCGCTCTTACGTAAACTACATGGAAGGAAAATTAGTGAGGGCTTATTAGCCTCTCATAAGCCCAGAAAACGTTTTAGAATATTTTTCTTCTCCCTTCTCTTTCGGTATTTTATTCGGTAAAATATCCTCTTCATAAGTTTTTGTTAACTTGTGGAGNNTTAGTAGCAGGGATGTTGTTCTTTACATCCTATGCTCAGGAAAGAGTAATCTCCGGTAAAATCACATCCTCTGAAGATGGTAGTGTTTTGCCTGGAGTAAACATCTTAGTAAAAGGTACCACCATCGGTACAGTCACAGATGTTAATGGTAACTATACTATTAATGTCGGCCCCAACGCAACACTCGTATTTACTTTTATCGGATTTACATCTACGGAAGTGGAAGTCGGCTCACGTTCTACAGTTGATGTACAAATGGAATCTGATGTTAAGCAATTATCAGAAGTTGTAGTCGTTGGTTATGGAACGCAGGTTAAGCAAGATCTTACCGGTAACATTGCTTCTGTATCCGGTAAAGAAATTCAAAACCAACCTGTGCCAAGTTTCGATCAGGCCATGCAGGGAAGAGCAGCCGGTGTATTTATTGAATCCGGTAATGGTAAACTTGGTCAGGGTATAAAAGTGCGTGTACGTGGTGCAGCTTCTGTATCGGCATCCAATGAACCTCTATATGTTGTTGATGGAATTATTGTAACAACCGACAACTTATCGAATACAGATGCATCAACAAACCCATTGGCAAATATCAACTCGAATGATATAGAGTCTATCCAGATATTAAAAGATGCAGCAGCATCCTCTATATATGGATCGCGTGCTGCCAATGGTGTTGTTATCATCACAACAAAACGTGGTAAGAGTGGAAAAACATCCTTCAACCTGAATTATATGAAAGGCTTCAGCAGCCCGACACGTAAAGCAAAATGGTTGAATGGACCTCAGTATTACCAGGCGTTTAAAGAAGCGTTTGATAATACAGATGCTATACTTCAACGTGATGAAGGAGAAGATTTCGGATCCTATATGTATGGCGAACCCGGTATTACATTCGATGAAGTTCTGGATTCTGAATTAGGAGACTGGAGCAAAGATGTAAGCGAAAACTGGTCAGACCTTGCTTACCAGGACGATGCCGGGATAGACCAGGTCGATCTTTCTGCCAGTGGCGGAAATGATAAAACTAAATTTTATACCAGCCTTCAGTTCTCAGATCAAAAAGGTATTCTGATAAACGATCGCTATAAAAAGATTAGCGCCCGCGCAAACATCGATCATAAAGCTTCTGATAAGATCAGCTTTGGTTTGAACTTCAGTTTATCACGATCTGTAAATAATCGTTTGAGTGATGATAATGAGTTTACAACTCCTATGCAGTTGCTTGCATTGCCGGCAGTACAACCAGCGCGTCTTGCTGACGGAACGCTCAATCAGAATACACTATATTTCAACGGATTGATAAAAGCTGAAAATTCAACCTTTGAAACAACTACACTCCGTAACATTTCCAATATATATGCTGCCTGGCAGATCACACCCGACCTCGCTTTTAGAAGTGAAGCCGGTGTTGATATACTAACGCAAAATGAAGATATGTGGAACGGCAGTGAAGTTGATTCACAAACCGGTAACGTTAAAGGCGGAGGATACTCTTCATATACCAACGTGTTGAACTACTCTACTAACAATTACTTGTCTTTTAATAAAGTATTTGGTCAGCACAACCTGGATTTAACGGCAGGTATGAGCTTTCAGAAGTTCGAACAGGATCTGACAGACTTAACAGCTCAAACACTTCCAAGCAGCGCATTCAGAACACTTACCAGTGCTTCTGTAATTACGGATGGATTAAGCAGTGCTACAGACTACGCGTTCTTGTCATACTTCGCTCGTGCTAACTATAAATTTAACAACAAGTATCTTGTATCGTTGAGTGGCCGTGTTGATGGTTCATCAAAATTTGGTAAGAACGAACGCTATGGATTTTTCCCGGCTGCTTCTGCAGGCTGGATAATTTCTCAGGAGTCATTCATGGAGAACATCAAAAGTACCCTGAGCTTCCTGAAATTGAGAGGAAGTATAGGTGTAACGGGAAATGCTCCTACACAAAACTTTGCTGCGTTAGGATTATATGCTGCCAATACATATGATATAGATCCGGGTATTGCACCGTCACAATTATCAAACAGTAATTTGAAATGGGAGACAACCGTACAAACTGATTTTGGAATTGACTTCGGATTATTCAATGATCGTATCACCGGTGAGATTGATTACTATGTTAAGAACACAACGGATGTATTGCTGAACTCAAACGTTCCGGGTACATCGGGATTCCTGACACGTTTCATTAATATAGGTGAAATTGAAAACAAAGGTTTTGAGTTTGTGATCAACAGTCAGAATATAGTTGGTGAATTCTCATGGAGCTCATCGTTCAATTTTGCGCGTAACAGAAACAAGATCGTTAACCTGAATGGCAATGTTATTGAAGGTGGTTATTTGAATCGTGCTGTTGAAGGTCAACCTATCGGTGCTTTCTATGGTATAGAGTATGCCGGTGTTGATTCTCAGAATGGAGATGCGCTATACTATATCAACGATCCTGAAAATCCAAGCAGAGAAACTACGAACGATTACAATGCTGCATTCCGTACCATCATCGGAAATCCAAATCCTGATTTTATAGGCGGTTTGAACAACACACTTTCGTATAAAGGTTTTGATTTGAATTTCCTCTTCCAGTTTGTATATGGTAATGATGTATACAATGGTGCCGGTAAATTCCAGCGCGCCAATTTTACTTACTTCGACAACCAGCTCGTTGAAGACTGGGAGAATTCATGGAGAGAGCCTGGTGATCAAACCAATGTACCGGAAGCAAGATTGTTCCTGTCCAATGGTGATAAAGAATCATCACGTTTCCTCCAGGATGCATCCTATATCCGCTTGAAGACATTGAGCCTCGGATATAATTTCCCTTCAACGATAACCAATCGTTTATCCATGCAAAGCCTGCGTATATATGTAGCAGCTCAGAACCTGTTAACAATCACAGATTACGATCTGAATGATCCGGAAGTTAATACCGATTACCTCGCAGGTAATATTGGACAGGGTAATGATTTTTATGCTGCTCCACAGATCAAGACAATCTCGTTCGGTATAAACATTGGCTTCTAAAATTTGATATTACGTATGAAAAGATATAATAATTTAATAGCTATAGCCTGCATCGTGTTTTCGCTTGTAGGATGTGCCAGTGAGTTGGATATCGAACCGCAGGATTCTGTTACGGAAGAGATAGCGCTTGATTCCGAAGAAGCTGTTCAATCATTACTGGTTGGCGCTTA
The DNA here is from genome assembly GCA_002432545.1 of Flammeovirgaceae bacterium UBA5867. Lineage (GTDB taxonomy): Bacteria > Bacteroidota > Bacteroidia > Cytophagales > Cyclobacteriaceae > Ohtaekwangia. The sequence continues at coordinate 14,626 of DJFR01000117.1, forward strand.
CGATCGAATGGCTGATGATGACCTGTACGGTGGCTGGTTTCAAATGACCAGTGACTTGTTGGGAACAAATAATGATATAACCTGGAGTGGAACATTTCAGGAGCCTCGTGATATCTGGAATAAGACAATCACTACCAACAATGGTCAGGCAGAAGTAACGTGGACAGAAGCATACGAAGCGATCAATGTGACGAATATCATATTGGCTAATTTGTCTGTAGTTAGTGATGAAGATGAGCGAAACAGAATAGAAGGCGAAGCGAAGTTTATTCGCGGCCTGGTATATTTTGATCTCGTTCGCTTGTTCGCTAAAGACTGGGCAGATGGCAATCCTTCCACAAATTTAGGAGTGCCGCTGAAGCTGCAGCCAACGGAGTTGGAATATAACCCAGCATCAAGCACAATATCCAGAAATACAGTTGCAGAAGTATATACACAAGTATTGGCCGACCTTACCGATGCAGAAGCATTATTAGGTGAAGATAACGGCTTCTATGCTACAACGTGGGCTGCAAAGGCAATATTGGCAAGAGTATATATGCAACAACGTAATTATGAAGATGCCAGAATAAAAGCGAATGATGTAATTGAGAGTGGACAGTTTGTATTGGTTGATAAAGTGAGTCAGGCATTCAACCAGGCGAACAATACGTCAGAAGATGTGTTCGCAGTACAGATCACGAATCAGGATGGCGAGAATGCTTTGCAGACTTTCTATGCAGCAACGAGCTTCAACGGAAGAAGAGATATTCGTATTCGTGCAGAATATAACAACCTGTTTGAAGATGAAGATGAACGCAAGAGCGTACTGATCTACTATGATGCTGCGGACAGACGCCTTAGCGCAAAGTATACCGATCAATTTGCAAATATCAGCCTTGTTCGCCTGGCAGAACTATATCTGATTCGCGCAGAAGCAAACGTGCGCGCAGGAGGAACACAGGTTGGCCCGAATACACCGGGTGATGATTTACAACTCATTCGTGCTCGCGCAAAAGCAAGTGATGCACCGGCAGAGCCTACGGTTGAAGATATACTGTTGGAGCGAAAACTTGAACTTGGCTTTGAAGGTCATTTCATTCACGATATAAAAAGAACCGAAACGACTATCACGCAACAAGGTACATACGCCTGGAATGCGGATGAGTTGGTTCTCCCTATTCCACAACGCGAAATGGATGCTAACACTGCACTTGCCGGTCAGCAAAACGCAGGTTACGGAAATTAACATCGCGTAAAAATGAAAAGCCCCGGGAACCACCCCGGGGCTTAAACCAAACCCCTCATACCAACTTCGTCCCGACTGAGAAGATCGGGATTACCAATCCTTAAACCTGATTATATAACAGAGGACGAGTATACTTGGTTCATATTGTATACCTATAAATCATTTATAAAAGAAAAGAGCCGCTGCGATGCGGCTCTTCTGCTTTTTAGTTTACCAATTCTGCATTTTCAATGTTCTCGAACGTAAACTCCGTGTCGTTACGGAGGTCTATCAGAATAACGGAATCCTTATGGACTTTACCGGCCAGTATCTGCTTCGATAACTCGTTCAGAATTTCGCGTTGAAAGACACGTTTCAGCGGACGCGCTCCAAATTGTGGATCGAATCCTAATCTGGACAGGCGTTCGCGGGCAGTGTCTGTTATTTCCAGTTTTATACCGGATTCATCCAGGCGCTTGCATACGTGATCGACCTGTATATCTACAATCTTGCGAATATCTTTTCTGTTCAAAGGTCTGAACATAATGATCTCATCGATGCGGTTCACAAATTCCGGGCGAACCGATTTCTTTAACAGGTCGAATACTTCGTCTTTGGTATTCTCCAGTATATCGAAGTAATTTTCGTCTGTAATCTTTTCAAAGTTCTCCTGTATAATGTGCGAACCTATATTGGTGGTCATGATAATGATCGTGTTCTTGAAGTTTGCAACACGGCCTTTATTATCGGTTAACCGGCCATCATCAAGTACCTGCAACAAGATGTTAAATACATCCGGGTGTGCTTTCTCGATCTCGTCCAGCAAAATTACTGAATACGGTTTTCTGCGAACAGCTTCGGTTAATTGGCCACCTTCATCGTATCCTACATAGCCGGGAGGTGCACCAATCAAACGACTCACGCTGTGACGCTCCTGGTATTCACTCATATCGATACGCACCATCGAGTTCTCGTCATTGAAAAGATACTCAGCCAGCGCTTTCGATAATTCTGTTTTACCGACACCGGTTGTACCCATAAAGATGAATGAACCTATAGGACGTTTTGGATCCTGTAAGCCTGCGCGACTTCTGCGCACGGCATCACTCAATGCCTGTATCGCTTCTTCTTGTCCTGCTACGCGCTTGCTCAGTTCTTCTTCCAGGTGCAGTAATTTTTCGCGTTCGCTTTGCAGCATTTTGGATACAGGTATACCTGTCCACTTTGCTACCACTTCCGCTATATCTTCACTATCAACCTCTTCTTTCAACAAGGTTTTTTCGCCTTGCATTTCTTTCATCTTCAACTGGAAATCGTTGAGATTTTTTTCGGCTTCAGTAATTTTACCGTAGCGTATCTCGGCAACCTTTCCGTAGTCGCCAGCCTTCTCGGCTTGTTCAGCTTCGAACTTCAGCTTATCTATATTTTCCTTTTCTTTCTGAATGCCGTGAACAACTTCTTTTTCACTTTCCCATTTTGCTTTCAGTGAATTACGTTGCTCCGATAATTCAGCGATCTCTTTGCTTAATATAGCTTCCTTCTCGCGATCTCGTTCTCTACGTATAGCTTCACGCTCGATCTCGAGTTGCATGATCTTGCGATTCAGCTCATCGAGTTCTTCCGGCAGTGAATCCATTTCGAGCCTTAATTTGGATGCAGCTTCGTCCATCAAGTCGATAGCTTTATCCGGAAGAAAGCGATCACTGATATAGCGGCTCGATAATTCTACTGAAGCTATAACAGCATCATCCTTGATACGCACACCGTGGTGCAATTCATATTTATCTTTTATACCACGAAGTATAGATATACTGTCTTCAACAGAAGGTTCGTTTACCATTACGGACTGGAACCTGCGTTCAAGTGCTTTATCTTTTTCAATGTACTTCTGATATTCTTTCAGCGTAGTGGCTCCTATAGCATGCAGTTCTCCACGCGCCAACGCAGGCTTCAGCAAGTTCGCTGCATCCATGGCACCTTCGCCACCACCCCCCGCACCAATCAAGGTATGGATCTCGTCAATGAAGAGTATAATTTGTCCGTTGGAGTCTGTTACTTCTTTGATAACAGCTTTTAAACGTTCTTCAAACTCACCTTTATATTTAGCACCGGCTACCAGCAAGCCCATGTCCAGTGACACCAGAATTTTATCTTTCAGATTTTCCGGTACGTCACCATCGACAATACGTTGTGCCATACCTTCTACGATGGCAGTTTTACCAACACCAGGTTCTCCTAAGAGTATAGGATTGTTTTTTGTTCTGCGTGAAAGTATCTGCAATACACGCCTGATTTCTTCATCGCGCCCAATTACCGGATCGATCTTGCCTTCTTTAGCAAGGTCGTTCAGATTTTTAGAGTAGCGCTCCAGTGATTTATACTTTGCTTCCGCATTCTGGTCAGTAACTTTTGATCCACCACGGAGTTCTTTTATAGCTTTGACTAATGCTGCGCGTTCAAAGCCTGCATCTTTCATTATAGAAGATACTTTGTCTTTAGACGCAAGCAATGCAAGTAGAAGATGCTCGATCGCTACATATTCATCTTTGAATTCGCGCAGTTCTTTATCTGCGTTTTGCAGCAATGTATTAGTCGCAGAAGATAAATAAGGTTGCTGTCCGGACACACGAGGATATCCGCTAACAACCTCCTGCAATTTCGTGTCGAGTATAGTTTCATTAATGCCAAGCTTCTTGAAGAGATAGCTTGATACATTTTCGTCTGTCTCCAGAATAGCTTTCAATACGTGTCCCGGTTCGATAGCCTGTTGCTGGTTGCCCATCGCTATCTCCGCAGACTTCTGTAAAGCCTCTTGTGATTTTATAGTAAATTTTTCGAAGTTCATGATTGTATCCCTCGGGCACTCGTTATCAAATACTAATCCATCGGTGCCTTTCTGAAAAAATGTCAATAAATATACCTCCGAATAAACTATAAATCAGTCGTTTTGGCTTGAAAGAAGACAGAACGATAGACTATAGATCGTAGTTATACCTACTTACAAGTTTTAACAGTGGTATCGTCTTTCTCCTCACCGAACCATACCAGGCCATATTCTTTATACAGTGAAACACCTATGGCATTCCATTTCACTTTGCTCCATATATCGAGGTTAACGATCAACGGATTGTGTCCCGGACTTACTTTCCATCCGTCAAGACCTTCCTTCGCGGTTGCTCCTGCAGTGCTATAGTATGCTATCTCATAACCAAAGCCTGTATAGCCGGCAATTTCCTTAGGCTTGTCCCACATACATTGGGCGCGCTTGTGATCGCTGGTGTAACAACAGGCAGTCCATTTACCCTTCTTAGACCAGCTGTGTGGATTGCACTTGTTGTCGGGATCAAACTTATAGTTATCAGCCAGATCATGCGCGTGCACGCGTGCCACCTGCGAAAGCCTGGCCGAGAGCGGAATGGAGGGCAGACCTTTGCTTTTCCGGTACTCCATAATGAGCTGGTAGAGCTTCATTTCTTCGGTAGAAAGGCAAAGTTCTTCATCGGCAAGCTGCTGAAAGGGCCGTGTATCGAAAGCCGACATCGATAAAAGTAGGAACAGAGCTAAAACAAACGATTTCATAATATATTTTAAGGATTAAGCGATTGAACTACAAAATGTCTTCATTTATGACCTTTATTTTTTAATTTTCCGCGCCCAAAATCAAGGGCTGGTGTTCTAATTAAACACCTTAAACGCAAAAACATTTAAAACATTTTAGCAAAATGAGCGATCAGAAAATCAGCATCAGCAACGGTAAACTTAATGTGCCTGATAATCCAACCATCCCGTTCATCGAGGGTGATGGAACCGGTGTAGACATTTGGCCTGCATCTAAGTTAGTATTTGATAAAGCAGTTGAAAAGGCTTACGGTGGAAAGAAGAAGATCAACTGGAAAGAAGTTTTGGCAGGAGAGAAAGCTTTCAACCAAACTGGTAACTGGCTGCCGGATGAAACGCTCAACGTTTTCAAAGAATATCTGGTAGGTATCAAAGGTCCTTTAACAACTCCGGTAGGAGGTGGTATCCGTTCGTTGAACGTAGCACTTCGTCAGGAGCTTGATCTGTATGCCTGCGTACGCCCGGTACGTTGGTTCAAAGGTGTGCCTTCACCAGTAAAAGAACCACACAAAACGGACACGATCATCTTCCGTGAAAACACTGAAGATATATATGCTGGTATCGAGTTCCAGGAAGGGTCAGAAGAGAATAAAAAATTCCTGAAGTTTTTCGAAGAGAACTTCGCGAAACTATATAAGAAAATCCGCTTCCCGCAGACAACTGCTATCGGTGTGAAGCCGGTATCAAAAGAAGGTACGGAGCGTCTGGTGCGTTCGGCTATCGAGTTTGCACTGCAACACAAGAAGCCTAGCGTTACACTGGTTCACAAAGGTAACATCATGAAATTTACCGAAGGTGGTTTCCGCGATTGGGGATATGCCCTTGCGAAAGCTGAGTTCGGTGCTAAAGATCTGGATGGCGGACCATGGCAGGTTATTGAGAAAGGCGGCCATAAGCTGATCATTAAAGATGCTATCGCTGATGCCTTCTTACAACAGATTCTGTTGAGACCAGATGAGTATTCTGTAGCGGCTACATTGAACCTGAACGGTGACTATATATCTGATGCGCTTGCAGCGATTGTAGGGGGTATAGGTATAGCTCCGGGTGGTAACATCAACTATAAAACAGGTCACGCTATATTTGAAGCTACACACGGTACAGCACCTAAGTATGCTGGACAGGATAAAGTAAATCCAGGCTCAGTAATTCTTTCAGGTGTAATGATGCTGGAGTATATGGGCTGGCAGGAAGCTGCTGACCTGATCATTAAAGGTCTGGAAGGTGCTATATCTTCGAAGAAGGTAACGTACGATTTCCACCGCTTAATGGATGGAGCAACCTTACTGAAATGCTCAGAGTTTGCACAAGAGATTGTGAAGAACTTCTAAGCGTAACGTTTAGTAAAGTATATATTAGAAAGCCACCTCGTTTTTCGGGGTGGCTTTTTTGTTTTGGATAAATCTCCCTCTCGCTCGATTTCTATTCGGTCCTATGTATATTTTAATACCAATGTTGGAGGTGGCTGTTTTAAAGTATATTATATTCGAGAATGAGTTTGTCTAAGCGTGCAGAAGAGTATATAACAACGTTAAAGCGGAACGCTGACTGGGTAGCTGGTGCTGAAGAAACATTGATCTATCTAACAGAGAATGAATTCTCATTAACTGAAGCCTTGGTTGATTTTCAGTCGAAATACTCCGGATTACAATTGACTATTAAAGATGACCAGTTCGATGCTTTCGATGTACGGTTATTTAAAAGGAAAGCGATAAAGCGAAATACCCCATTGGATTTCGATAAAGTTGGTGATAGATATATTTTTATTTGCGGCATTCATAGAACTGCACAGTATACTTTTTTCTTAACACACCAAGGTGAGTTTTGCACGTTAGATGACGATGATCTCCCGAATGTTTTAAATCAATCATTTGAAAAAGTTATAGAAGAGTATGCCCTCAAAAATGAAATCTATAATTGGAACGGGAATCCTTACTATTACGATCTGCGTGATGCTGATAAACTAAATTCTTTAATGGCGTCAAAAGGATTTAAGGTGATTGATGAGTGTAGTGATCAGTATGCGACCTGGTGGACGAATGGAATTTTGATTGTCCATAAAGGAGTAAGGCTAGACGGGGCGGAGCATTATGTACGCATTTATGGATTAAAACAGCAAGATTGCATCATGTTAGTTAATGAATTCGCGGAGAGCGGAATCATTCGACCTAATAAATAGCTAGACCTTGCAATCTAAATAATAAACAAGCCGGACTTCCCCGGCTTATATATAGTTGATATTTAAAAACTCAACATCGATATAGCCGTCAAAGCAGCCTCTTCACCCTTGTTACCATATTTACCACCAGCACGATCCATTGACTGTTGTTTGTTCAGCGTAGTTAGCACGCCAAAGATCACCGGCTTCTTCGTTTTGATATTTACTTCTGTAATACCGTAGGCCACAGCCTGGCATATATAGTCGAAGTGAGGAGTTTCTCCTTGTATAACACAGCCTAGGCTGATCACCGCGCTGATGGATTTATCTTCTGCAGCCCATAATGAGCCGAGCGTAAGCTCAAATGTTCCGGGAACAGTTTTACGAATAATGTTCTGTTTCTTGAAGCCATGCTTTACAAGAGCTTCAACTGCGCCAGAGTATAGGGCTTCCGTTATTTCGGAGTTCCATTCGGCAACAACAATGGCAATTTTCTTTTTAGAAAAATTAAGATTGGTTTTTACTTTTCCTGATTTAAGTGGTCCGGCCATAAAATTATTTTTGAGCGATTCGTTGTTCCCAGTGCCTGGGATTTAGTTTGGTATGTAACACAGCAATAATAACAATTCTGCTGCTATCTAATATATAGTGAACTAAATAAGGGAATTGATCGAGCATGGCACAGTGTANNTCTATTAATCGGTTGAAGAAAATATCTCCTAATCCTGTCTTCTGTTTATTGTACCACTCAATCGACTCTGAAATGTCAAGGTCTGCACCTTTGCTAAATACTACCTGACTCATTTTTACGCAAATACTTTTTCTTGATATCCTGCAACGTTAAAACCTCATCAGGTTTTGAGTGGTATTCTTTTAAACGTTCGTCCAGTATTTGCTTATGATCCTCCGGAAGTTCCTGGTCAGCTTTCAGCATACCATATACCAGGCGGATCACGCGTTCATCGGCCTGCTCTATCAGTTCATGTAATTCACGCCTTAGTTCCAATGCGGTCATAAACAAAAAAGGGATAGAGTTTAGCTCTATCCCTGTAAATTTAAAATAAAATCTTCTATGAATTGCTTTCCAGTTTTGCCTTGAACTTACGGGCATTCTGGTACTCAGCAGATTCCCAGAAATCGGAAATAATCTTTTCGTAAACTTCTTTAGCCTTGTCGTTTTGATTCAGCTTCTCGTATGCGAGCGCTTCTTTCATCAGATAAGTAGGAGAGAAGTATTTGTTTGGTTTATAGTTAGCCGCTTTGTTATAGAACTTGGCAGCGTCTTCATATTTTTCTTCTTCCATGTAGGTATCACCAATCAGGCTATAGGCACGTGCCTGAACCAGCAGATCGTTTGAACTGAAATCTTCCAGGTACATACGCGCTACGTTGAACTTACCTTGCTTCAGGTAAATAACACCAACATAGTAGTTAGAAAGATTAGCAGCGTCAGAAACTCCGTAGTCTTCAATGATTGCTAAAAACCCGAGGTTGTTACCATCACCATTCAGTGCCAGGTTAAGACTGTCTTGTTCGAAATAATAAACAGCCTGGAACATTTCTTTTTGAGCGGCATCATCCTGAGTGCCTTTGTAATACTGGAAACCAAAATATCCACCAACGATGAGCAGGATTACGAGGGCAATACCAATAATGGTTTTAGGATTACTCTCTACCCAGTTTTCGGCATCTTCCAGTTTGTGTTTTATAGCCTCTGGATTTTCCAGCAACTCGTGCTTGTGTTCTTCTTTTTTAGCCATTGTTATGATAAGTGAAGCCCTCCCGAATAAATCGGGAGGGCGCAAAACTACAAATTAGATCATACTAAACAAACAGCTCAGACTGAGCAAGATTAGTCCAGGATAAATGGATAATCAGTTTGTACATAAACATCCGTAAGTGCTTCTGAAGGATCAGGGAAATTAGATTCCTCTGCAAACTTCACACTCTCCTCAACCTGTTGAATAATTTTATTGTCGATTGCCTCAAGCTCTTTCTCGGTAGCGAATTTTTTATCGAGGATCGTCTGGCGGGTGATCTCAACCGGATCGCGTTGCTTGTATTGCTCAACTTCTTCTTTGGTTCTATACTTCTGAGGATCAGACATAGAGTGTCCTTTGTAACGGTATGTTCTGAACTCAAGAAGCGTAGGTCCTTCACCGGCACGTGCTCGTTCTGCAGCGCGGGCAACAGCACGGTGTACATCTTCACATCTCATGCCATCCACTGGTTCTGAAGGCATATCATATGCTTCACCTAAAGTATAAAGTTCGTGCACGTTAGAGGTACGTTGTACAGATGTACCCATAGCGTATCCGTTGTTTTCAATCACAAAAATCACAGGTAACTTCCAAAGCATGGCAAGGTTCAAGGCTTCGTGAAATGCGCCTTGACGAACAGCTCCATCACCCATATAGGCTATACATAGGTTGCCAGTCTTATTATATTTTTCTGCGAAAGCTATACCTGCACCGAGAGGAACCTGAGCACCAACTATACCGTGGCCACCCATAAAGTTATGCTCCTTATCAAATATGTGCATCGAACCACCTTTACCTTTTGTAGTTCCGGTTTCTTTACCATACAGTTCAGCCATGATAGCTTTTGGATCTGTTCCCAATGCCAATGGATGACCGTGATCGCGGTAAGCAGTTATATATTTATCTCCTTTTTGCAGTGCCGAAACTGTACCTGAAGCACAAGCTTCCTGCCCTATATATAAATGACAAAATCCTTTGATTTTCTGCATACCGTAGAGCTGACCGGCTTTCTCTTCGAACTTCCGCATCAGCTGCATGCTTTCATACCAGTAGAGGTACGTTTCCTTTGAGAATTCAGTTGAATCACTCTTCTTCGCCACCGCGGGCTCATTCTTGGCTTTTGTTGTAGCAGGCATATCCCTATTTTTGATCCGAGCTGCGAAAATAACCCCCCAACGAACATTAGCCAAACTTTCAAGGCAAATCCTCATGTACCTCCACGAACTTCATTTGCTGAATTTTAAGAACTATGCCGAAGCAAATCTTCGTTTTTCGCCAGCAGTTAACGTTTTAGTGGGTAAAAATGGCAGTGGTAAGACCAATTTGCTCGATGCAATTTATTCTCTCTCTTTTACAAAAAGCGCCTTCGCTTCTTCTGATACTCAGTGTGTTTTGATGGGCGAGAATTATTTTATGGTGAAGGGAAAGTTCTTTAAGCAGGACAAACCTTATGAACTATTGAGCTCGGTGCAGGCCGGTTCAAAAAAAGTTTTTCGGGAAGAAGGTTCAGACTATCCAAAGCTTAGTGATCATATCGGAAAGTATCCGGTTATTTTAATTGCTCCGGATGACGTGGATCTGGTTCGGGAAAGCAGTGAGTCGCGAAGAAAGTTTTTTGATAGCATCATATCGCAGTTGGATAAAAAATACCTGGAGGCTCTCATGCAGTATAACCAGGCATTGAAACAACGGAACAGTTTACTGCGAATGTTTCAGGAACGAGGCAACCCAGACTGGCTTGCACTGGAATCATACGATCGGATATTAATTCATTTAGGACAACAGATATTTCAGCAACGTATAGCCTTCGCAGAAGAATTTCTGCCGGTGTTCAGAAAGTATTACAAATTTATAGTGGATGATGCGGAGGTAACTGATTTGAAGTATGCATCGGAGTTAAAGGAGAAAAGTTTTGAAGAGGGCTTATTAAAGAATCGACAGAAAGATCTCGCCTTGCAACGCACTTCTTTTGGTATCCATCGCGATGATTATGTATTTACATTGGGTGATGGCGACTTGAAAAGGCTAGGCTCACAGGGCCAACAAAAATCTTTTGTAATTGCGTTGAAACTTGCTCAGTTCGAGATCATTGAAAAAATAAAAGGCTTTAAACCGATTCTTTTGCTGGATGATATTTTTGATAAGCTCGATGATTTTAGAATAGCAAAATTATTAACGCTTGTGAAAAATGATCTGGGCCAACTCTTTATTACAGATGCACGACCCGACCGCACGGGGGAGTTATTAAGATCGATTGAAGTTTCTGCTTCTCTATTTAAAGTAGAAGGCGGAACAATTCTTCAACAGTAAAATTTATTTAGATTCGAAAGTTCTTCTTGATCGTTCGAGAGAATAACGGCATAGCGCATTTAGTATATTTGCGTTATGAAGAAGTATAGAGGAGGCGATGCACAATCCGTTGGTCAGGCAATACGCGACCTGCTCAATTCTTATCAGCTTACATCTAAATTTGACGAAGCTAGTCTAATTCAGTCGTGGGAACGGATGGTTGGTAAACCTATAGCCAAACGCACACGCAAACTTTTTATAAAGAATAAAGTATTATTTGTTGAGTTTGATTCGCCTACCATGCG
>DJFR01000117.1:26007-26251 GCA_002432545.1 Flammeovirgaceae bacterium UBA5867
AAGTTTTGAAAAAGTAGAAAAGCGTATAATTTTGCACTCCTGTTTTTGAAGAGCTGGTCAAAACAGCACGTAAAACAGGTTTTGTTCTAAGAAATATTGAAACTCTATTTTCTCTTACAGATCTCTTGGTAGATTTTGTAAAGACGATGAAAATATTTTAGGGGGAATACCAAAGCGGCCAACTGGGACAGACTGTAAATCTGTTGTCTTATGACTTCATAGGTTCGAATCCTATTTCCCCCAC
>DJFR01000186.1 GCA_002432545.1 Flammeovirgaceae bacterium UBA5867
CTAAACAAAACTCCCTCTCGAAAGGGAGAGGGAGTATATAGCTGTCAAAATTACTAGATCAGAATTCTTACCGGATCTTCGAGGAGGCCCTTTAGCGTTTTGAGGAAGGCCGAACCTACAGCACCGTCTACCGCGCGGTGGTCGCACGACAATGTAACTTTCATTACGTTGCCTACAGCCAGTTGTCCGTTTTTCACTACGGCAGTTTCCTTTATACCTCCTACGGCAAGTATACATGCATCCGGAGGATTGATGATAGCGGTGAACTCTTCTATACCAAACATACCGAGGTTGGATATAGTAAAGGTACTACCCTCCCACTCGGATGGCTGAAGTTTTTTATCGTGCGCTTTTTGTGCAAGCTCTTTTACTTCCACCGCTATATGCGACAGAGATTTGCTGTCAGCAAAGCGAACTACCGGTACCAGCAAGCCGTCTTTCACTGCTACCGCTACACCAATGTTCACGTGGTGATTTTTACGGATCTTATCGCCAAGCCAGCTTGAGTTAACATCGGGGTGCTGACGCAACGCTACGGCTGTAGCTTTGATCACGATATCGTTAAAGGATATTTTTACAGGGCTGATATCGTTGATACTCTTGCGTGCTTCCATCGCCTTATCCATGTTGATTTCCATGGTGAGGTAGAAGTGTGGCGCAGAGAATTTACTTTCAGCCAAACGCTTCGCGATAACTTTGCGCATCTGCGATACCGGTATCTCTTCGAAGCTCTCCTTACCGATTACCTGAGGCAATACGATTGGAGCAGCTGATTTACCTTCTTTACCAGCGGCAGCAGCAGGTTTTGCTTCTGTAGCAGGTTTATAATTTTCAACATCGCTCTTGGTTACACGGCCATGTTCGCCTGAACCTTGAATTTTGCTGATGTCGTATCCTTTATCTTTTGCTAATTTCTTCGCGAGTGGAGAAGCTTTGATTCTTCCGTTCGTGCTGTGGTCTGAACTAACATCAGCAGATGCCGTAGCAGCCGCCGGTGCTTCAGCAGGTTTGGATGTTGTTGCCGCGGGTGCAGAACCTCCGGATGCTTTTGCTTCATGAGCTTTCAGCAACGTCTGGTAATCAGCGCCTTTCTCGCCAATGATAGCAAGCACTCCGTTTACCGTAACGGCTTTACCTGCATCAGCTCCTATATATAGCAGTGTACCGGTGTTGTACGATTCATACTCCATTGTAGCCTTGTCGGTTTCGATCTCGGCTAACAATTCACCAGACTTCACACTGTCTCCAACTTTCTTGTGCCATGCTGCAATCACACCGTCCGTCATGGTATCGCTCATCTTCGGCATCAATACAATTTCAGCTTTGATGTTCGAGGTATCGATCGCAGGTGCTGCGCTCGCTGCAGGTGCCGAAGCTGCTGCTTTAGGCTCTTCAACTTTGCCACCGGAAGCAGCCGCGTTGGAGGCTCCTGCCAGCAATGCTGAATAATCTTCTCCTTTATTTCCTACAATAGCGAGGACATCGTTCACTTTTACCGCCTGCCCTTCTTTAACACCCAGGTATAGCACCGTGCCGGTGTTAAAAGATTCATAATCCATCGTAGCCTTGTCGGTTTCTATTTCGGCCATTAACTCACCTGACTTCACGGAATCGCCCACCTTCTTATGCCACTTTGCTACCACACCTTCGGTCATGGTATCGCTCATTTTGGGCATGCGTATTATTTCTGCCATTGTCGATTGTAGATTTTTTAGATTTTAAATAAGGAAATATATGCTTCGCAAACCATTGCAATGCATTCTTTCCTGCATTAAGCTTCCAAAAATAGAGTATAAAAGGTGATTTTCAAGTTCAAAAACCGATATTCCCTATCAAAATCTCAAACACGGTNNNNGTGTCGTCCGTTGGAGAAGGGATAGCATATTCTTTTTCGAAATTGTATATATACTCATCCCCATAACCTTTACCATAATCATAGAATGTATTGAGTTTGATACGCTGAATATTGAGAATCGGCCCCAGCGCTATATCCGGATACCATAGCGGAAAGGAATAGTTCAGCGATAAAGTATAAAACTTCTCATCTCGTGGATAGCTGTAGCCACGTGGTTTAGGAATGCGATTCCGGAAAGTATAAATATCGGTTTCAATACCCTGTAGACTTTTCTGGTAGGCCAGGCGTGAGTATAGATAATGATGCTTTGCTAACCCCGGAAAATAAAACACACCACGAACTGCTAACAGATTTCCGGTGAAATCACTTTCAAACGGAGTGCTATATAGATCTACATTTACCGATTGTCCCCAGCGGTACAGGAAATCGCGATAGCTGGGCTTCAACAGTCTGTAATATGACAGGGCAAAGTGATTGTAAACAAAGTCACCATCTTTCAGTTGATCTTTGTAGATATAGTCAAGTGTATCGTTGAACGGAACAAAACGGTCTTTACCTTTATAGATAACCGTACCGTTACGTTCGATGGTATTTATAAATGACGACACGCGTGTAAGGCCCACCGAATTACCTACAGACAACTGTTCTATATATTTCGATCGTGTAAGTAGTAAGGGTATACTCAAACCACCTTCCACCGTTGTCTCATCCCAGGTAAACTCGGCTTTGTTTCTACCCAGGGTTTCATCGTTTTTCCGGTTTCCGGTCTCTGCCGTCAGGTTTATGATCGGATATAACCCCTGGTAGCTGATGCCAGCACGCCACAAGTCGGTACGCTCGTTTATATCATACACATAGCCAGCCGTGATAGACGTAGTACTGAGTATATCATGCGATGCNNTAGGGATTGATAATTCCTTTCAGCTTCGAGTAACGTTTTACCGGCAACACGCTTTGCGGAATGCTGTCGAACAACCCCGGTCTTCCCTCCTGCTCTACCAGGTGCTGATAGGCGTGACTTGCTATAGGCTTTGCTTCATATATAGTCCATGATGACGGATCGAACGGAGCTTTTACCACATCCATCCCATCTTTAGTCTGGTCGTTATAGTATAGCGTCTTGCCATCTTTTGTTACTGCCGGATTGAAGGCTCCATATTTACTGCTCGTAACCTGGTAACGTTGTTTGGTCTCCACATCAACTGCATATATATTATCGATGCCAGTGGCCGGTGAATTAAAGAGTATATATTTACCCCACTGCACCGGGTGTCCTAAATTTTCATGGGATGCCGGCAATATTTCCTGTTCAACACCCGACTCATAATCGATCGATACAAGCATCTTTCCCTGTCTGGTTGTCTTCAGCACAACGATCTTCGAAGCATCATCAGACCAGCGGGGCATGGAGTAAAAATAGTTGGCGTCATTAGGAAACTCCTTTATAGGCTTCCCGGTAAACAGCTCAAGTACAACCAGTGTATTCTTATAGTCGTTATCCGAGCGCACGGTTACGATCTTATCTCCGTAACGCGACAATGCTGCACTGGCATAACGTTGGTGTCGTCCTCCCAGAATGCGTTTTTGCTTAGTTCTATAGTCGTATATCTTGATCAACGAAAAATTCTTCACCCGCCACCGTGGGTTGTACCCGAATTCATTCCAGATTACCGAAGCATATGACGTTGAAAGCATACCCGCATCATTAACAAAACCGGGAGTAAAAACTTTTTTCTCTTTACCGTCTTTCAACAATACAAATTGTTCAATATCACCTATACCTTGTTTCATCACCAGTATACTTCCATCTTCCTGTGGCTGTGGATACAGGTAATCCGTATAGGCTGTGGAGGATCGTGAATTTACCGTTTCAAAAGATGTAAGCTTTA
>DJFR01000003.1:0-1312 GCA_002432545.1 Flammeovirgaceae bacterium UBA5867
TGAAAAAAAGACTCTCTCGTTAGCATAATGACTTTAGAAACGTATATCGGGATTCGAAATATATCCTCCTACTCAGTTCTGCTGCCTCTTGCTCTTTTTGCTGTTGCTGTTTACAAGAGGAAGCAACCGAGCAGTGTATGGCTACTCGGACTGCTACTGGTTGTGTCTGGCCTGGCTGATCTGGTGAGTTTCTTGGTCTACGCACATTATCACGTCAATCCCAACCCGGTTGTGAGTGTTTACGGGCTACTTCAGTTCCTTATAGTCATGCTTATTTATCGAACAGAGTATACTCGTACTGTACTTAAAAGATTAGCCGATGTTGTGATCTTCGCCTTTACTGTTTTTGCCATTGTAAACTTCTGGTTCATTCAAGGAGTAGAAGCATTCAACTCCAACTTGTTTACGGTTTCCTGCATTGTGTTGATTGTCTTTTGCGTTTTATACTTTTACCAAATCATTCAGGAATTGCCTGAGCCCCACATTGAACGCATGGTGATGTTTTGGGTGGGAGCCGGTGTGTTCTTTTATTTTGGCACAAATCTCATCCTGTTTGTGACTGTGGATAGTCTTATTGCGAAAGCAGATAATAATTTTTTAGTCTCCTGGGGACTGCACAATGGAAGCAACATGGTAAGGAACATTATTTTTTCAGCCGCTCTTTATGTGGCCCTCACCAAAAGAACCTAGTTTCAATGTCAGTATGAATTCAAAATCGAGGTCCTGCTACATCTATTGGTGTCTTTTCAGTATGTATTCCTGTCTCACCCCTTTCCATTTTACTTCCCGTCATCTTTAGCCTTCGAATTCCAGCTATTTTCAACTATCTGACAGCTATTTTCAGACCTGTCTCCCGTCTTTTAAGGCGGTTTCAGATGTAGGGCATCCTAATTTATACCTTGGTAGCTCAGTACCGTTCGCCCAAAATGTAAGATTTATCTCTAAGCAAAGACCCTACGCTTAAAATCTACAAGTATCTGCTCACAGCCGACATGACAACGGGTGTGATCTGCCTCAGGCATTGCCATGGTACTTTTTTACTATGAATCATGGTAAAAAAGTACCATACTCAGTATGCAGAACATTGTCCACGACACACCAAAAACTTTTAATGCAGCGTCCATTCGGACTTTTTAGACTATCAGAAAACTTCGTCACAACTCGCTCCATTTTCCCATATAGAGCACTGATTCTGAAAAAATCGACCTAACCGATTATAGCAATATCTAACCATTCCAATGTAAGTAATGCGCGTAACATCGCCAGCAGACCGGTATATATATACTATATCTTTACATCAGATTTTACAACG
>DJFR01000003.1:1344-9077 GCA_002432545.1 Flammeovirgaceae bacterium UBA5867
GACTAATGTAAAACTATATGAAAAACTGGACGCTGAAATCAGTATCAACAAAAGAATTGGCAGCCTTGTATGGCATACATCGCAAGGCTATGTCAAAAATCTTGAAGCATCACGAATCTGTCATTGGGAAACGTACCGGCTATTCCTGGTATGTAGAACAACTGCTTCGATTTTTTGAAGTTTACGGCCCACCACCATTGGTTCGTGTTGTATATACTATATATACACGCGACATCAAGTAAGAGTATATCCACTCCCATTTACCAGCTCATACCATAGACAGGATAGTGAGATAGGCCTTCTATATATTGCCTTATCGTCTGTGTCTCTTTTGTGCCCTGATCATACACAAAAAGTACAGAGCAAAAAAAATGTGGCCCCAAAAATCCCGATTGTGGTCAACTTCCGTCCATTGTGGCCCAATTACGGTACCTGCGCAATGGCATTGTTATACATTTCGAAAAAAATAAACAACAAACTCTTTTGACAAATGAAAACGTGGAAAATTGAACCGTGTACATTTAAAACACTTGCGGCACTTTACGGAAGGTCGGAGAAAACTCTCAGGAATCAACTCAAACCCTTTGAGCATCTCATTGGCAAGAAGCGTGGGCACCTATACTCGATGAAACAACTTATAACAATTTTCGAGGTATATGGCACTCCCCCTGATATAGAAGTTATTTACCCTGAGCCTATTCTGATCGTGAAGAAGAAAATTATTCCGCGAACAGCACCTGGCGCTCCCTATCAAGTCTATAAAACAGAAGATTAAAGGGCCAGCGCTTATACAAAAGTTATGAAGGCAATGAATAATCATAAGACTAGATTCATCGCACACGTGCAAGACAATCTTCGCACCGGTGTCCGGGATACTAAAACTTCTATCGAAAAGATAGCAGCTTCTTATGGTATTGCCGACAAAACAAAAGCAAAGGAATATACCGAACTGGCCATAGTATTATTGGCACGGGATATAGCGCTCTCGGGTGAATCTATCGAAGATAAATACTGGCGAATTGTCGCGCTCTATGAAAGTCAGGTCACGCTCTCGCATCGCACCAGCCAGAGTGTACTCCTTCAACAATATAGTACACCGGCACCCATATCTTTTCTTGCCGGGGTATTCGTAAATGCGAATGAAAGTATATCTGTCTTTGAACCTTCTGCAGGCAACGGTTTACTAACGGTTGCCGCGCATCCATCGCGCGTAACGGTAAATGAGATTGATCCTATTCGCAGATCAAATTTACTCGATCAAGGCTATAAAGAAGTTCTTAGCCAGGATGCAACACTGCAGTTTACCAGATTCGAAAGAAAGTTTGATGCCGTTATTACTAATCCTCCTTTCGGTAAACATCCTGAAGTATACTACGATGGTTTGCGCATTCACACCCTTGAACACCTGATGGCTTTACGTGCCCTGGATACGATGAAAGATAATGGTAAAGCTGCTTTCATTATTGGTGGACACAATCGCTATGATAAGAAGGGAAGATTTCAAAAAGGAGACTGGCGATTCTTCTTTAACTATCTGTACAAGCGCTATCACGTTGTTGATCTGATCAACATTAGTGGCCGCGATCTATACTCTCGGCAAGGAACATCATTTAATGTACGCCTTATTCTTATCGATGGTCGCAAGGCGGTGCCTTCCGGAGTCGCACCGCTGGCGAATGCCGGGCGTGATGAAGTGGTAGACTCCTTTGATGAACTATACATGCGCGTAATGAGACACATAAAACCTAGAGACGAAGTAATGATGAATGATTTGGAAGCAGAGGCACTTGCGTTGGAATTGCTCTTGATGGATAATGATTTGGGGAGAACTCCAAATGATAAGTTTACTATTCTGTTTGGGTTACAGTATCACATCATTGAGACGTATAAGGGATATAATATTGTCCGTAGAGCAAAAGAAAGAGACTCGCTAATTTATGTTTACGATCCACGCCATCAGTCACTTTTTGCAGTCGCTCATATAGATACCCGTTCTACGGATGGAAGCCGGCAATTTATACGAGAGACCAACACCATTGAAACAGCGCGTGCCTATATAGATTGGGTTATCGGGTATACTGATGCCAATGGGCCTGAGCTGGGAATACCTTATACACCGGCCTCGCAAAGTTGCTTTGTACTCAATACTGTTGTTCCTGACTCAATGGGTTCTGAAACGCATACTGCTATACAGAGCATTAAAGAAGCTGTAGGCGGAGATATAGATGAATATGTTCGGCAGAGACTAAAGTATAAGACAAAAACGGATTTATGCAAAGCACTCTCTGCTGAACAGATCGATGCTGTTGCTATGGCTATCTATAACATTGAAGAACGTGGACAGGGAATGATCATTGGAGACCAAACGGGTATAGGGAAAGGACGCATCGCAGCTTCTATTATTCGCTACGGTGTGATGAAGGGTTTACAACCGGTCTTTATCACCGAAAAATCAAATCTGTTCTCTGATATATACCGCGATCTTGCCGCGATCGGTTCAGCACACCTAGTTCCGTTCATCGTAAACGGTAAAGAGAGTAAAACCGACATAAAAGACGAGGACGGAAATATAGTTTATCAGGCACTGCCGCAAGCAGAGCAAAACAAAGTATTCGAAAGCAAGCGTATACCTGCCAGCTTCGACTTTGTGGTTGCAACGTACTCTCAATTTAACTCCCCGGATACAAAACCAGTAAAACCGGCTTTTTTAAGACACGTTGTCGAAGATAACATCATCATCATGGATGAAGCTCATAATTCGTCCGGTTCCGGCAACACAGGTACGTTCATGCAAAAGGCCATTGATAAAACGCGTGGTGTTGTATTTCTATCAGCAACCTTTGCCAAACGTCCCGATAACATGCCGCTATATGCGAAGAAGACTTCCATCCGCGATGCGAACCTGACCGATGAAGGTCTTATACAAGCGATCACGATGGGAGGCGTTGCCCTACAGGAGATACTGGCAAGCCAGCTTGTAGCCGAAGGTCAGATGATACGAAGAGAACGATCATTTGAAGGTGTTGAAGTAAACTATATTACACTTGACCAAAAAGAGCGCGAGCATAAAACGATCTCTGATAATATCACTGAAATTGTCAGAGATATTATAAGCTTTCAGAAAATTCATGTTGGTAAGCAAATAAAGGGACTAGATGATGAGGCTATCGCCGAAGGTAAACAGTTCGAAGTCACAGAAGGAACGTCAAAGGCCGGGGTTGATAACTTACCCTATTTCTCAAAAGTATTCAACATCATCAATCAGATGCTTTTCTCCATCAAGGCAGAAGCGGTGGCCGAGCAGGCTATAGCCAGGCTCAAGGAAGGAAAGAAACCTGTGATTGCATTTTCGTCTACGATGGGGAGCTTCATTGAACAAATGGAGAACGAACATGGTATGCCTGTTTCAGATGGCGATGTGATCGTTGCTGATTTCTCTATTGTATTGCAAAAAGGACTCGAAGGTGTATTGCGCTATACCGAAACAGATTATTTGGGAGGAAAGACATTCTCAACTTTTGATATAACCACGTTCCCCGAAGAAGCACAAAAAGAATATCACCGAATTGGTGAGCGCATCAGAAATATTTCTACCGGCATATCTATTTCTCCAATTGATATAATTATAGAAAAGATAGAGCAAGCCGGATATAGTGTTGTTGAAGTAACAGGCCGCAAGTATAGAATACAGTTTGGTAGCAAAGCCGGAAAAGATGAAGACTTAGGCATTGTCGGAGAAAAGGCAAGCTATATACCGGGGCAGAAAGTGGTGCAGATCTCCACAAATAAAACAGGACACGTAAAGTATATTTCAAAACAGGGAAGTATTGTACCCGGTCGAGACAACTCCAGGAACTATACTTTTGAGTATGAGGTGCATTTTGATGAAGGCTCTTTTGATACGATTGACGAAAGCGACCTGAAAGCTTTCGCTGCGGCACCGCGCAAACAATATACGGGTTTGGTACTTACCCGAAAGCGAGAGAACACCAATGATGCCTTTCGCAAGTTTAATAACAACGAGGTAGATGTATTACTGATCAATCAATCAGGCTCTACAGGAGCTTCAGCACATGCCGTCGTAACTCCAAAAGTGCCAAAGGAAAAGGTAAAGCAACGTGTGATGATAGTTTTGCAAGCGGAACTGGACATTAGCACTGAGGTACAAAAGCGGGGAAGAATAAACCGAACCGGACAGCTACATAAACCTATATATGACTATGTTAATTCAGCTATACCTGCTGAAAAGCGTCTGATGATGATGCTTCAGAAAAAACTGAAATCACTCGATGCGAACACGACCTCCAATCAAAAGTCATCTACTAAAATTCTGGATGTACCCGATTTCCTTAACAAGTACGGTGATAAGGTTGTGAGCGACTATTTGAAGGAAAACCCCGAGGTAGACAAATTGCTTGACTCTCCACTGGAAGAAACTGGTCAGGAAGGTGCATCACACAAAGTATCCGGTCGCGTAGCTGTACTATCAACCGATATGCAACAAAGCTTTTACAACGAAATTACCGAACGCTATAACGAATATGCAAACTATCTCCGGCAGGCAAATGAATATGATCTGGAGGTAGAAGCGATGGATTTACAGGCAGAAACTAAATCGCTTCACCCCGTCATTGTAGGAAAAGGTGGTCAGAGTGCTTTTGGTGATGACAGTGTGCTGGAAACGGTTATGGCAAATGTTCTTCGAAAACCATTTTCCAAAACTGAGTTAAATGCCATGCTCAATGAGGTATTGCAAGGCAAACAGCCCGAGGAATTACAACAGCAATTCCTGGATGAGTTTAAAGCTTTTCAGGTTAACCAATTGGAAGCAGAGATTCATGAACACGATAAACACTATCGTAAACTCATCGATGAAATTCCGAGCGAAAAGAGACTACAAAAAATTCTAAAGACAGAGGGAAAAGAAGCATATAACGCAGCCGTAGCCAAAATAAAAGAAGAACTTGAAAATACCCGTACAGCGGCAGAAGCAAATATACGAAGGTCATATATGCATCGTGAGCAGGCAATAACATCTATAGCCAAGCGATTCTATATAGGGCGACTGCTAAACTATCCCGTAAGCAGGTGGGATGGCGAAACAACTATTCCGGCAGTATTCCTGGGTATAGTCGTAGATAAAAAACGAAAGAACCCTTTTGCACCGAGTGCACTCCGATTTCGATTCGCACTGGCCAATGGCTATAGATATATAGTCTTAGCGNNCGAACTACTCGACTTTTGGGAAACGACAATTAAGGAAAGTACTGCTGATCGAAAGATCAGGCATATTGTCACAGGCAATGTACTTCAGGCTTTCAGCGAATATCACGGTAAGCTGGTAAGCTATACAACGCTACATGGTGAGACAAAAAAAGGAATACTGATGCCAGATTATTGGGAGCCAAAAGCGGACGGCAAGCAGGAAATTATTGTCCCGCTATCACGGGCTATCAAAGTAATACGCTCCATTACTGTCGGCTCTGCTGTAACAACCAATATAGGTGTATCAATTTTCCGAACCAATGATCACTTTAAAATTATGGTTGCTGCAGCGCGATCAAAAGGCGGTGATATATATCTGGATGAAGATATACTCAAACTGGTAAATCGCAACATCTTTGAAAAGGTGTCCGATAAGATGACGGCATTACTTGAACTAGATCGCATTGATCGTTTCGTGCAGATACTGGAAGAGAAACATGGTGATGCTATTACGCTAAGTCAGTCCCAATACGAAATGATACCCAAGTCTATCAGAACACGTGAACGTCCTCCCCTATCTAAACCTATACTCAATATTCCTGTAAATGAATCAACTGATATGAACGATGAGCTGGAGCTGGAAGCACTTGCATTAGAACTGGAATTAGAACTTTTAAACTTTACTGCATAATGATTAACAAGGAAAATTATTTTTCAACCATAGAAAATATAGGAGAAAGTACGCTTCCTCCAACACTATCAAAAAGCCATGACTTCGTTTTGAAGGTCACCCGTAACGGTGAATCATGGACAAGCTATAGCGCAAGCGAGACTGTAAGGAATGCAATTGATCTATACTTTCAGAAACTGGATGATTTTATTAAACACGAAAAAAGTAGAAGGACTTCCGTGATACCTGGGAAAAAAGCGGCAAAGCACGAATCAAGCACAACAACAAAAGATAAGTCAAAAAAGACTATAGAACCAGCGGTAGAAGACGATGTCGCAGAACCCAAAAGCGTTGCCCGAATCAGCGAAGAAGTAAAATTCATTAAACGGTTTGTAGGACTTCACAATAAAAAGAAATCACCTCAAACTATACTTTCTTTTATCAAATCCTTGCAACGGTCAATCGTGCAAAAGCTGATTCGGAAAACATCTCCTTTTGCCAAAGAGATCCAATCTATTCAGCAGACTCTTATTGATTTTTATCACTCTATGAAGGGAGATAAGCCAATGAATATTAAAGATAGCGACCTATCGAAGTTTGTGGCGATAGCTGGTGGAGAGAAAGTCTATCCTTCACTCAACATTATGAAGCGATACATAGGGCTTCAGGGAAAGCCAATTGATAAAGATCTGATTGATCGATTTGTCAGCCAGATCGAAAAAGCGCTTGATAAAAAAATCATGGCGGATGATCCCTATGCTGATAAGGTACAGGATATATATAATACGCTACGTAAGAGTAAAAGCAGTAAAACATTCTCCATTAAATCTTCGGAACTAAACGGCCTTTCCGGTATAGTCAAGGAATGCACATGCAAGCACAAACATTTAGGACAGATATACCGGATAAAGAAGAAAGATGCCGCAAAAGCTGTCAAGTCAAAGCGGGTAAGGGAGTGTAACTTCAAAACATATTCCGATGCAAGAGGAAAAGGAACCTGTTCGCACAACGGTGGATTGAGCGGTGCCCCAACGACACCTAACAGTCGCATTTTAACTGCGGAACAAATGGGCAATCGCCAACACGATGAATTAGATTTTACATCGTTTTGGTATGCTCTCTTTGGCAAACCTGAAAAGAGTTTTGTTATGATGCTCCACGGTGAACCCCACAATGGAAAGACTATTTTACTGATGAAGTTCGCCAAGTACCTGGCTGAAAATTTTGGAACGGTGCTATACGTGACCTCGGAAGAATTTGATTCATCAGCGATGACCGAGAAAATAAATGAACTTATCAGCCCTAAGCCGGTAAGACTACATTTTATTGACAGTATAGAAAGCATCGATTTGTCACCCTATGATTTTGTTATTCTTGATTCAGTAAATGACCTGGGGCTAAAGCCAAACGACTTCAAGGCAATTGTTAAACAGTATTCTCAAGAAGGACATTCTTCGAAAGGATATATACTCAATCTCCAGCATACAAAGACAGGTCAGTTTAAAGGTGGCAAAGATTGGGAGCACATTCCAGGTATTGTGGGAGAAGTAAGTAAAGGTATCGTGTCGCTTACTAAAAATCGGTATTTGCGGCAAAAGAATACACTCAACTTCTTTGAGCAATTCGGTTTAAAATGGTCGGAGCCAAAGCCGATAGTATATGTATCCAGCGAAACGTTAAGGCCTGACAATAATCAACAGGATGATGCTTCTGAGAATGAAACGATCTATTAGTATATAATTATTAACTAAACAAACTAGCTACTTATGGAGACAAGTGCAGCAGGCAAAGGGCCGGGCTTAGGAGGGTTTTTGTCTAAAATTCTCGGTGCCGGTGTAAAGGAAACAGTAGACTCTAT
>DJFR01000068.1:0-35624 GCA_002432545.1 Flammeovirgaceae bacterium UBA5867
GCTTCAATTACTTTCGCGCGTGCTTCCTGTCCTTTTGCTTTCATCTCCTGTTCAAGCGCAACCGCCATCGCTCTGCGCTCTTCAGCTTTTGCTTCGGCAACTTTCAAATCAGCAGTAGCCTGGTCGATCTGAAGTTTAGCACCAATGTTTGCTCCTACATCAACGTCTGCTATATCAATGGAAAGAATTTCAAACGCAGTGCCTGCATCCAGTCCGCGAGATAATACAAGCTTTGAAATTTTATCCGGGCTCTCCAATACTTCTTTGTGAGATTTAGCAGAACCGATGGATGAAACTATACCTTCACCAACGCGCGCCAGAATGGTATCTTCACCGGCACCACCCACTAACTGTGCTATACTTGCACGCACCGTAACACGGGCTACAGCAATCAACTGTATACCATCGGCAGCAACGGCAGCTACTTTAGGCGTTGTAATTACTTTGGGATTTACCGAGATCTGCACAGCCTGAAATACATCGCGACCAGCCAGATCAATCGCGGTAGCCTGTTTAAAACTCAGGCTGATGTTTGCTTTATCAGCCGAGATCAACGCACGAATTACATTGGGTACATTTCCTCCCGCGAGGTAGTGTGTTTCCAATTCGGATGTTGTAAGCTGAAGACCTGCTTTGGTAGAGGTAATGAGTGATTCAACAATTACTCTTGGCGGCACCTTTCTGATACGCATGAACACAAGCTCAAATAAACCAACCTTTACACCGGAGAAGAGCGCGGTGATCCAGAGATTTACCGGAACAAAGTAGAGGAAAATAAAGAACAGGATAATCCCGCCAAAAACCATAATGAGTAAAGCAGCTGCTTCCATAGGGTATATTTATTGATTAATAGGTTCTACAACTATCTGATTAGAATACATCTGTGTGATCTTTACAGGCTGACCCTGTTCGATATAGTTTCCCAACGTTTTTACTTCGAATGTCTTGCTATGAAATTCTGCTTTCCCGATCGGTCGTAATGTTGATATTGTTATACCTTCATCACCGATGTGGAGTTCATCGAGTAATCCTTCATTAACCTTACCGTCATTAGAAGATTTCAGAGAGAATCGTGTCCACGCCCCGGTTCGAAAACTATAGAAGAGTGCTACCAGCGTGGCTACCAATGTACCCATGAGTACATAAAAACCAATGTCACTACCGAAGTGATTGTAACTGATAATAACAGCGGTGCCGGTAAAGATCAGTCCTAACAAACCAACAACGGTTGTGCCCGGTATAAATACCAGTTCAACGATAATAAGGCCGAGCCCTATTACCAGGAGCGCAAGTATAATGATCCACATAAGCATAACCGGTAGGGTAAAGATATCTGTATGCTAATGTGCGGATTATTCAGGAACAATCCGCACATCAGCTCATCTGTATTTTTTAATCAATACGCGCGTGCAAATAAAACACGTTTTGAAGAAGGCTTGCCGGAATACATACACGTTCCTGCTTCTTCTTTTGCATCCAGCGGAATGCAGCGTATTGTTGCTTTTGTTTCTTCCTTGATAGCCGCTTCAGTTTCCTGCGTACCATCCCAGTGCGCAGAAATGAAACCACCTTTTTCATCAAGCACTTTCTTGAACTCTTCGTATGTATCTACTTTCGTAGTTACATTGTTTCTGAACGTGAGCGCGCGTTGGTAAATATTGGTCTGAATGTCTTCCAGCAGTTTTGGTATTTCAACCGCTACCTGATCGAGCTTCATCACCTGTTTCTCTTTTGTATCTCTGCGTGCAACTTCTACGGTTCCGTTCTCCATATCACGCGGGCCGATCGCGAGTCGTACCGGTACACCTTTCAGTTCCCACTCGGCAAACTTGAAGCCGGGCTTGTGCGTATCACGATTATCAAACTTCACGCTATATCCCTGCTTGCGCAGTGCCGTAGATATCTCCTGAACTTTATCTGATATTTTAGTTAATTCTTCTTCTGTCTTGAAGATTGGCACAATAACTACATGTATAGGAGCAAGCTTCGGAGGCAACACCAGTCCGTCATCATCGGAATGCGCCATGATGAGCGCGCCCATCAAACGCGTACTTACACCCCATGAAGTTCCCCATACATAATCCAGTTTACCTTCACGACTGGTGAACTGTACGTTGAATGCTTTCGCAAAGTTTTGTCCCAGGAAGTGCGAAGTACCCGCCTGCAGTGCTTTACCATCCTGCATCATTGCTTCGATACAATAGGTATCTATAGCACCCGGAAATTTTTCGCCTTCTGACTTTCTTCCTTTCACTACCGGCAGCGCCAAAAAGTTTTCAGCGAAGTCAGCATATACATCCAGCATCTGCACGGTTTCTTTTACCGCTTCAGCAGCCGTAGCATGCGCGGTGTGTCCCTCCTGCCATAAGAACTCCGCTGTGCGAAGGAACAGGCGCGTGCGCATTTCCCAGCGTACAACGTTCGCCCACTGGTTCACAAGTATAGGAAGATCGCGATACGATTGAATCCATTTTTTATAGGTACTCCAGATGATTGCTTCACTGGTTGGACGTACTACCAACTCTTCTTCGAGCTGTGCGTCCGGATCAACAATCAATTTACCTTTATTCTGCGGATCAGTTTTGAGGCGGTAGTGCGTAACAATAGCACACTCCTTCGCGAAGCCTTCAGCGTTTTGCTCCTCTGCTTCAAACAGACTCTTGGGTACAAATAGCGGGAAGTATGCATTGGTATGACCGGTGTCCTTAAACATTTTATCAAGTGCCTGCTGCATCTTTTCCCAAATGGAATAGCCATAAGGTTTGATCACCATACAACCGCGCACGTCCGAGTGCTCGGCTAAGTCAGCCTTCTTCACTAATTCATTGTACCACAAGGAATAATCTTCGGTTCGGCTTGGGAGTTCTTTCGCCATGCTGGTATAATTATTGTTTAAAATTCTATCGAACGGCAAATATAAATTTTACCGGATTAAATACTGGCTAATTTTTGTAGCTTTATCAACACAAATCCGAACTGTTTTCCGTTAAGTGATTGTTAGGATTATAGATTCAACCCATAAGGCACTATGAAAACCAAGATAATATTAAGTTTAGGACTCATAGCTTTCTCTGCTGCGGCAACTTTTGCACAGCAGGTAGAAGGAGACGATATGTACTTTAACAGCAAGGACCGCGCGAAGCTTCGCGAGCAGCGGGCCGCTGAACAGCAGGCTTATACCGCCAGTGTAAAAAAGGCTAAGAAGATGGAAGAAGTGTCGGTAGAAGATGAAAGAAACATCAACCCTACTGACAGCTATTCTGCACGCAACGTGAATCCGGAATATGCGGCACGCTCCAATGCAGAAACAGCACAGATGGACAACCAGGACTATTTTCTGAACGACTATCAATACCAGACTACCAGCAACCTGAATAACTGGAACAACAATTTCAATTCCTGGTATTCTAATCCCTGGTATAATTCTGCATACTTCGGTTCGGGTATCAACAACTGGAATACACCGTACTACGGTTACAACAGCGCGTACTATAGCCCATGGTATGATCCATACTGGAATTACAACGGTTGGTCTACCTCTTTCAGCTACTACTGGGGTAGCTCCTGGAACTATGGCTGGGGTGGAAGCTATAATTACTGGAACAGACCATACTGTGGTAACGCGTGGAATTCAGGATGGGGATATGGCTATGGTTCCGGCTGGTATGGCGGATATCCTTCAACCATCGTGGTGGTTAACAATGGAGAAGTTAACGGCCGCCCGGTAACATATGGTAAGCGCGGCACCAGAGGCAATGCTGTAGTAACAACTGAACGTTACAATACTTCACGTACACGTTCTACAGATGTAACAACACAACGCTCTACAAACACTACGGGCACCAATGGTCGCTTGACTACCACTACAAATCCAAATCTGTCGAACAACAACAGTAATAACGCTTACTACGACAGACAGTGGAGAAGCAGAAGCACCACCAATACTTCAGGCAATACACAAAGTACACCATCCAGATCATGGTCTACTGATAATAACAACAATTGGAGCAATCCATCCCGAAACAGTAACTCTGACAATGGACGTTCCAATTCCTATACTCCATCAAGAAGCAATTCATCATTTGATGGTGGTAGCAGAAGTACTGGCGGCTCAGGTTCATCCTCCGGTGGATCACGCGGCAGAACCAGAAACTGATTTGTAACAACTGAAATTTATTTTTTGTGATGAGAAAAATTTTTGGGGCAACCCTGAGTGTTATCCTTTTGTCTGTAAATTTTTCGTGGGCGCAGAGTTATTCAGAATCTGCCTTGCTTTTCAGCAGAACACAACCTGCCGGAAGTGCACGGATTCTGAGTCTGGGTGGAACCCAGACCGCATTGGGTGGTGACTATAGTTCTGCACTGTCCAATCCTGCAGGACTCGGTATGTATAACCGCTCGGAATTTACATTCTCGCCTGCGCTTTCATTCTATAATACAAAGTCCGAATTCAACGGTACGTCTACTGACGAAAGCTCCTCCAAATTTAATATACCAGGCATCAGCTATGTGATGCACATGGGGCGTGATGATGATGACAGAGATTTCCGGGGAGGATCGCTTGGTATCAGTTTCTCACGCATCAATGACTTCAATCGGTCAACTATATATAGAGGACGCAATGAAGAGAACTCGATTGTAGATTACTTTATGGAGCAGGCGAATGGCGATACACCAAGTCAATTTGATAGTTACCAGTATAACACACCCACCGGATTGGCATTTTACAATTACCTGATCGGGCCGCAGTCTATCACAGATCCTAACAAACCCGATGATCAATATTTTACAGATGCCCCGGTGGAATCGGATCAACAGGAAGAAATTGTAACAAAAGGAACTTCATACCAGTGGAATTTCTCATACGGTGCAAATATTAAAGACATGTTCTTCTTTGGTGGAGGCGTGGGTATATCTACACTTCGCTATAAATCGCAGAAGACTTTTAGTGAATCGTACCTCGATACAGATATTATCGAGAACATGCAGCTCAATGAAAACCTGAGTATTCGCGGATCCGGTGTTAATGTTACCCTCGGGGCTATTGTAAGGCCTGTTGACTTCCTGCAGATTGGTGCTTCCTTCACATCGCCTACGTACTATCAGATTACCGAGAACTACGATGCATCGATGAGCACAAGCTGGAATAATTATGATTACTGGGATGGAAGTAAAAACGTAACGCTGAATGACGAGTCTGCATCAACGGACATTGTCACGTCAGAATATAATCTTACTACGCCATTGAAAATAAGTGCTGGTATAGCATTTATATCCAAGTATGGTTTTATAACAGCCGACATTGAAAGAACAAACCCTGCCAAGGCACGCTATAGCTCTGATATAAGTGGTATATCTTTTACTCCTGAGAACGATGAGATCAAATCCATCTACAGAGCTACAAACAATTATCGCGTAGGAGCTGAGTTCCGCTACGACATCTTCCGTCTACGTGCAGGCTATAATATTCAAAGCAGCACGTTTGAAAACGAAGACCTGGACAATAAAGTCACTACAGTAAGTGGTGGTGTCGGGGTACGCCTGAAGAAATTCTATGCGGACTTTGCACTCATCAATCGCTCGTACGATAACTTCTATAGTCCCTATACATTGAATAATGGAACGGAGCCTGTAGTAAAAATGGAGAACAAAACGCTTACGTCTATGCTTACCTTTGGCTTTACTTTCTAAGCTTAACCGCTTCGAGTAAATCTTTTACTGTAGGATGTTGCAATACTATATGCGCCTGCTGGTATACCGGCAGGCGTTTTTTATGAAGCTCTGTCAGGCGATCTTCTTTTTCTTTCAGATCATTTGCGCGCAGCAAAGGCCTGTCTTTATTAGCGGCAACTCTCTTTAAAAGTTCAGTAACCGCTGTATCTATAAATATACTCAGCCCGGATTGTTTGATGATCTCTATACCTTCATAAAAGCAAGGCGCGCCTCCACCGGTAGCCATCACAAAACTTTTTGCAGATGCAGCCCACTCGCGTAACACTTCGGCTTCTACCTGCCGGAAGTAATCTTCACCGTTCTGTGCAAATATATCTTTAACAGTTTTCCCCTCGCGGCATTCAATCTCTTTGTCCTGATCAACAAACGGAATACCCAATTCAGCAGCCAACGGCCTGCCGAGAGTAGATTTACCAGAACCTGGCATGCCTATGAGGTATACTTTCATCTTTTAAAATTGCAAAATTGAAATATTACAAAATTGAAACATTATGATTTTCGGATTGTAAAGTTTCGTTGTGACGAACTACTAATTTTAAAATTTTTCAATCTTTCAATTTTTCCAGTATTTCAATTCCGTCAGGAGTGTCGTTGTGGTGCCACATGCCTTTTACGGTGCCGTCTTTCCAGAGGGTGATGCCCGGGTTAGAGCGCACAATTGTTTTTAGCACAGTAGCATCAACGAAGTAATACGGTATAGCCAGTTGATATTCGTGGCGGAATATTTCAAACTGTTCGGAGCTTGATGCTGTAAATACCATCATCTCTACTTTACCATCCAGGTCTTTGGTGAGCTTTTGTATCTTGTTCATGTTATCACCCGATGCCTTGGTTGCATCATATATAATAAACAGGAGCTTGTTTCCCTGAAATGTACTCTCGGTAACATCTTCTCCCTCTACGCTGGTTACAGAGTAGTCCGTAATCTTCGCCTTGGTTTTATCTTCATTGGTCTGGCGAACACTTACGTATTTATAGGTTAATGTATCCGTCAGGTATTTTTCAGAATGTACTTCTTCGCCATTATCCTTACGCTGAAATACATACTCAAATACAGGCTGCTCCTGCGGCTGCATTTGTTCTTTTATATTGTTACCAATCTTGTATGGACGGAAATCGATAAACGGCAGATGGAGTATAGCATATATGCCCAGCCCTATACATACCAGTGTTGACACGATAATTACAGCATGTCCTTCGCGTGTGCGCAGCACCGGCTGGTATTTATCTCGATACCAGAATATATGCAGAATGAATACGATGAGGATCACATCTTTCGTGAACGACTCCCACGGAGTAAGCTTTATAGCATCGCCAAAGCAACCACAATCTGTCACCTTGTTGAAGTAAGCAGAGTAAAATGTAAGGAATGTAAAGAAGATGATGAGCACTAACAGTATAATGGAAGTAATGCGTACTTTATAGTTGATGAGCAACGCTATACCCAGTACAACTTCCGCCACGATCAGTATAAAGCCGATCTCCAGCGCATACGGTTTAAAGAACATAAAGAACGAACCGAAATCTTCTGCGAACACTTCGAAGTACTCTTCCATCTTTATTTCGGTTCCGATCGGGTCGTTGAGTTTGATCAACCCGGAAAAGATGAACAACGCACCAACAAAAAATCTCGAAAATTGATCTATAACCTTCCTCATGTCCTGGTAATTTTTACGCCCTTCTTTTGAACTGTATAGTAACGGACTATATATCTTTTAAATTCATCGCTGCATAAATCTATGCACCTGCTTCCGACAATTTGATCAGTGCAAACACGGAATAGTTAATCATATCCTGGTAGTTGGCTTTAACACCTTCGCTTACTAGTGTTTTACCCTGGTTATCTTCAATCTGCTTTACACGCAACAGCTTCATCAGGATAATATCTGTGATCGAGGTAACACGCATCTCGCGCCAGGCTTCACCATAGTCGTGGTTTTTATTCTGAAGCAAGTCGAACGTTTCAGTAGCAGCTTCATCGTATAGCGGCTCCAGCGTTTCGAATTTCACATCCATCGCGGTAGATCCTTCGAGCTGAATCTGTATCAGCGCAATGAGACAGTAGTTAATAATGCCTACAAACTCATCTTTTATCGGGTCGTTTACTTTCTGCACACCTTTCTCCTGAATACTCCGGATGCGTTGCGCCTTGATATAGATCTGATCGGTAATAGACGGCAAACGCAAAACTCTCCAGGCAGTGCCGTAGTCACGAGTCTTTTTTTCAAACAGTGATTTGCAGGTAGCAATTACTGCTTTGTATTCCTGCGATGTTTTTTCGATCAAGGGTATAATACTTTAGGCCGCAAACTTCTTAATTTGAATGACAATTCCACCATAACAGGCATGAAATCCAGTTTCGAAAATAATTTTTTTTCAACAAACAAAACACTTAACCTCAACGGACGGCTGATAGACCTGCATTCGCCCCGGGTAATGGGGATATTGAATGTTACGCCCGACAGCTTTTATGACGGAAACCGATACGCCACAGCGTCTGATATTCTGAAACAGGCTGAAAAAATGCTGATGGAAGGAGCTACGTTTATTGATGTGGGTGGCTATTCCACCCGACCGGGTGCCGAAGAAATTTCAGCCGAAGAAGAACAGAAAAGAGTTTTGCTGGCTGTGCAAAACATTGCACGCGAATTTCCGGACGTGTTTATATCCATAGATACATTTCGAAGCGAAATTGTACGCGCGGCTGTAGGCGAAGGTGCCCACCTGGTAAACGATGTTTCCGGAGGATCACTCGATGATGCTATGTTTACAACGGTTGCCCAATTAAAAGTGCCTTATATACTCATGCACATGCGTGGCACACCGCAGACCATGACACAGCTTACTGTATATGAAAACCTGGTAAAAGATATTATGGATTTCTTTCATGAAAAGATATTCATGCTTCAGCAATTGGGAGTAAAAGATATAGTGGTTGATCCGGGATTCGGTTTTGCAAAAACAGTGGAACAGAATTTTGAACTATTGGGCAAGCTCGATCATTTCAGCATGCTGGGTAAACCTGTGCTGGCCGGACTTTCGCGAAAGTCTATGATCTGGCGAACGCTTGGTATTGAGCCCGAGGAAGCACTTAACGGAACAACATCACTCAACACCGTTGCTTTACTAAAGGGTGCTTCGTTGTTGCGTGTACACGATGTAAAGCAAGCCGCAGAGGCGATAAAACTCATCGAAAAGATTTCGATCCAATCATAACAGATAAACAGGTCGCTTACCGCTAAAAGTTGTGAACCGGTAGTGAGGCCAGTTACTTTTATTTACTTTTGTTATAGCATGATTTTTCTTTTTAAAATAGGTTTTCTGGAGGTAAGCTGGGTTGATCTAATCGATATAGCACTGGTTAGTGTCCTGTTGTATCAAATCTACAAACTCATTCGGGGCAGTATTGCTGTGAATATATTTCTGGGTATACTCGCTTTATACCTGGTATACCTGATCGTGCGCGCAGCACAAATGGAATTGCTCACCACTATTCTCGGGCAGTTCATGGGGGTTGGTGTATTAGCCATGATCATTCTCTTTCAACCGGAAATACGCAAGTTCCTGCTGGTGATTGGTCGCGGTACAGAATTTCGCGAAAACATTTTCAAAACCATTTCCAACTGGCGCCACCAGTATCATGATGACTTTGATATACTCCAGGTAATTGAAGCAGTAAAAACATTAAAGGCTACAAAGACCGGAGCACTGGTTGTTTTCAGCCGCGATACAGAATTGAAGTTCTATGCGCAGACAGGCGATGCACTCGACTCGCAGGTAAACAAGCGTCTGCTCATCTCTATCTTCAATAAAAATTCTCCGTTGCACGATGGTGCTGTTATTATACACAAGGGTCGTATACGTGCAGCACGTTGTGTTTTACCGGTGAGTGAAAACGATCACCTCCCTCCTAACTTCGGCTTACGTCACCGCGCTGCCGTAGGCATGTCAGAAAGTACCGATACACTGGTGCTGGCTATATCTGAAGAAACCGGAAGACTTATACTGGCACGCAACGGAAAGTATCTGCGTGCCCTTAAACTCAAACAGGTTGAGCAACGCGTACTCGCCTATCTTCGAAACGATGAACCTGTTAACTGGGAACAGTTGAAAGAAAAAGAAGAGGAAGAGCAGGAGTCTGCGGAAACATCAGAAGCAAAAGCATAAAACTTATTACCTTCATGCCTCCTAATAATGCAGGCATGAGATTGACAGCAACCTACCTTCTTTTATTCACATCATTCTTTTCATTTTCACAATCACTCGAAACCGTTGTCCAGAAAGGACATGAGCTCGCAGTGCTGGCTGTTGCAACAAGTCCCGACAGTAATTATGTAGCAACGGCGAGTAAAGATAAATCCGCCAAACTCTGGGATGTTTCCACCGGCAGAGAGATACGAAGTTTCCTCGGTCATGAAGCAAGTGTAAGCAGCGTGGAATTTTCGCGCGATGGTAAAATTCTTGTCACCGGCAGTTACGATAAAACCGTACGACTGTGGGACGTGATGACCGGCAAGGAACTATATAGTATTACTACACCCGACTATGTTACCGATATAGCAATTGACCCATTGATGCGCTTTTTTGTACATGCCGGCTATAACGACTCCGGCCGTGGCGATACTGCCGTAGTATATGATTTCAAATCGCGCAAGCCCATTGCCAGACTTTCGGTCGATCCTGATAAAGGTCTTGGAAGTGGTGTAGATATAGCGATCAGTGCCGATGGTAAATGGCTCGCGTTCGGACAAGACAATCGTAAGACCAGTATATATGATGTAGCAACCTGGAAGCTTGCAAAAGAATTGGGAGAGGAAGGCTTCTGTGGCGGCTGCGGAACGCGTGTTACCTTTAGCAATGACAGCAAAACGCTATATACCATTCCGCACAATGGAAACGGTATAGCCTATAGTATACCAGCCTTTACCGCTACACGCCAATATACCAAAGGTGAAGAAGACTTAACTGGTATAGCGATTAGTCCGGATGGAAAAAATCTAGCGCGTGCCACCGAGAAAGATCTTGTTGTTTTTGATGAGGCCGGCAACGTAACGGCTACCCTCACAGCAGAAGAACAAGCCGAGTTTCACGAAATTGCATTCAGTCACGATGGTAAACGTGTACTGGTAGCGTGTGATAACAACACCGCTTTTGGCTGGGACTGGAGGAGTAAAAAGACAGCTATGGCGTTAACCGGATTTCTGAATATTCGCGATAAGGGCGGGTTGAATTACGATCCGAATTTCTATTGGCAATCGAACATTGCAAAGTTTGTACGGTTTAAGAATTCATTGCTGATCTCGAATGATGGCAAGACACTGATCAAAGGTAAGTTCGGAACGAAAGTAAAACGCTGGGATATAGCTACCGGTAAAGCGGTGATGGAATATGTAGGACACAAGAAAGGTGTATTGTGCTACGATCTGTCTAAAGATGGTCGCAGGCTTCTTACCGGAGGTGGCGATGGAAAAATTATGTTGTGGGATCTGCAAACCGGAGATTCACTTCAGGTAATAGAAAGTTATCGCGAGCCGATCTTCGATATACACTTTAGCAGTGATGAGAAACAAGTGACAACCAGTAGCTGGGATGGCACCATGAAAATTCATGACCTCGCTACCGGAA
This sequence comes from Flammeovirgaceae bacterium UBA5867, assembly GCA_002432545.1. Lineage (GTDB taxonomy): Bacteria > Bacteroidota > Bacteroidia > Cytophagales > Cyclobacteriaceae > Ohtaekwangia. The sequence goes on from DJFR01000068.1 coordinate 11,359, forward strand.
AGATGACAACGTATTTTGATCTTGAAAATTACTCGGCCTATACTATACTCTTCCATCCGTCAGATCTATATATCATCTCGGCACGACTGAACAACACGTTACAGATGTGGGAGATTGATACGCGTAAAGAAGTACGGAATTTTGTAGGACACACCGATGTGATCTCTTCGATCCGGTTAAGCAGCGATCACAAAACACTGATGAGTGCCAGCTGGGATGGGAGTATTCGCTTATGGGATATAGGCACCGGACTGATGACTAAAAAACTGAAAGGACATCGCGGAGCTGTACATGCTGCTATTTATAGTGCTGATGGCAAGCAGATATACTCTGCCGGAGCCGATCGCTCAATTCGCGTGTGGGATATAGCCTCCTCGCAAATTGTACGAACCCTGGACGGGCACAAAGCAGAAGTAACCGCATTACTGTTTAGTCCTGACAACAAAATGCTCATCAGCCACAGTGTCGATGGTGTAACGAAGTTTTGGGACTTAGCTACCGGTAAAGAATTTTTCGAACACATTCACCTGGGAGAAAAAGACTGGATGGTAAAAAGTCCGGATGGATATTTCAACGGCACAGACGAAGCGCGGAAGTATATACATTTTGTAAACGGACTAAAAAGTTATTCGGTAGATCAGTTCTTCCAAGACTTCTATCGTCCGGATCTGCTTCCTAAAATTTTTCAGAACCGCGGTAGTGAAGAGAAGAAAGGCATTCAGGGTAAATTAAACAGTTCACCTCCACCAACTGTAAAAGTAGCTGTAACGCATGCAGCAACACCAGGCAAAGCAGAACTCTATATAAGGATAACCGACAATGGCGCAGGTGCGGAAAAGCTGCGACTGCTTCACAATGGCAAGAGCATCACTCTCAATTATGAAGACCTCAAACTTCCGTCTTCAAAAGGACAGACTACTACCTACAAACAAATTATTGAACTGGTGGGCGGCACCAATACATTTTCTGCTGTAGCTAGTAACAAAGACAATGTAGAGTCAGATCAACACACTGCTGAAATATTTTCCGAACATCCTTCCAAAAGCAGTACATGCTATATTCTGGCAGTAGGTATAAATCAGTATAAGAACAGCAAGCTGAACCTGAACTACGCCAAGCCTGATGCTGAATCGTTCAGTAAAGTGGTTGACGAGAACAGCGCGGAGCTCTTCAAGAACATCGAACTGCACTCACTCTACGACAACAACGCTACGCGACAACAGATACTGAGTAAGCTTGATGAGTTGAGTGGCAACATTCATCCGGAAGATGTTTTCATTTTCTACTATGCCGGTCATGGCAGCATGGTAGATGACAAGTTTTATTTTATACCGACAGAAAATCTGCGACTGTACGATCAGTCTTCCTTGCAGAAAGAAGCGATAGAGGCAAGTGTACTTCAGGAGAAACTCAAGAACATTAAAGCACTGAAGCAACTTATTGTAATGGATGCGTGTCAATCAGGAGGGTCGGTAGAGTTACTGGCCACACGTGGCGCGAGCGAAGAGAAAGCCATCGCGCAGCTCTCGCGAAGTGCCGGTATACATGTTATGGCTTCTGCAGGCAGCGAGCAGTTTGCTACTGAGTTCACTCAACTCGGGCACGGACTTTTTACATACGTGCTGCTCAAAGCACTGCAAGGTGATGCCGATGGTGCTCCTAAAGATGGCAAGGTTACCATCTATGAGTTGAAGTCATACATTGACGACCAGGTGCCCGAGATGACCCGTCAGTTAAAAGGTAAACCGCAGTATCCCTATACCTTTAGCAGAGGTCAGGACTTTCCGGTGGTGGTCGACCCCTAGAAAGTATATCTGAAGGAAAGTTTCATCTTAAGAAACTTTTACTTAAATTCTATCGTAATTTTGAACGTGATGTTGATTAAATAAGGATAACGATGGTAGAAGCTAGTCCCGTTAAATTTTACTTAGCCAAGTATTTCTTCCTGGCGCTCACCCTCATCCAATGGATTGTAGGCGGAATAATTATGTTTAACTATGAGTTCAACGCGAAAAGTTTTTTCGTAGCGTTAATCTTCTTCACGATCGGACTGATTTCACTTTTTATTTTTTCATTCATCACTGACCGGATCAGACGTGTAGCCGTAGGCAAAAATAAAATCGTAATACTCGAAGGTCATCGCAATGTACGCTTCGAGTGGCCGGAGGTTAAGTCACTGAAAATTGTTCCGTACCTCAACCTGTATAAATTAAAAGTGAAAGGAAAAAAAGGAAGTATATACTTCTTCCCTTCTGAAAATATAGATCCTGCTTTTGGCCTCCTCAGCAAAGACACTTCCAAAATGGGCGAGATCGTAGAAAAACGCAAAAAAGAATTCGGCATAAAATAAAAGCTGCGAGCTTATAGCCATGAGCTACGAGTAGTCTGCTTCAGGTTGACGGAAGTAAGAATCGTAATATACCGAGACTCAGCCTGTAGCCAGAAGCTTTGCAGCCAGAAGCCCNNCGCAGCTCATAAGCAATTACTTCAGCACACCAAGCTCTTTCCCAACTTCCGTAAACGCCTGTATAGCTTTGTCCAAATGATGTTTGTCGTGACCAGCCGAAATCTGAACGCGAATGCGCGCCTGTCCTTTTGCTACCACCGGATAGAAAAATCCAATCACATATATACCTTTCTCCAGCAAGCGATCAGCAAACTTCTGCGCCAGCGGAGCTTCGTATAGCATGATCGGCACAATAGGATGTTCGCCCGGCTTTATATCAAAACCAGCCTTCGTCATTTCTGCGCGGAAGTATTTTGTGTTCTGCTCCAGCTTATCGCGTAACGATGTTGTTTCTGAAAGCATGTTGAACACTTCAATGGACGCTCCTACAATAGAAGGCGCCAATGTATTCGAGAAGAGATACGGGCGCGAACGCTGACGCAGCAGTTCAACAATTTCTTTTCTGCCCGAAGTAAAACCACCGGAGGCACCACCCAACGCTTTGCCTAGTGTACCGGTAATGATATCAACGCGACCGGTAACACCGCGATACTCCGGCACACCTCTTCCGGTCTTACCAATAAAACCTGTCGAGTGACATTCGTCTGTCATCACAAGTGCCTCATATTTATCAGCGAGGTCGCAGATTTTGTCGAGTTGAGCGATCGTTCCATCCATTGAGAACGCGCCATCGGTAACAACAATAATTTGCTTTGCTCCTGCTGCCCGGGCATCCTGTAGTTGCTTGTCAAGATCAGCCATGTCGTTATGCTTATAGCGATAGCGCATGGCTTTACAAAGACGAACACCATCGATGATGGAAGCATGATTCAGTTCATCTGATATAATAGCATCTTCTGCACCAAGCAAGGGCTCGAACACACCACCATTCGCATCAAAAGCTGCAGCGTATAGTATAGTATCTTCTGTTCCTAAAAATTCCGATATCTTTTTCTCAAGATCCTTATGTATATCCTGTGTACCACAGATAAAACGCACAGACGACATACCAAAACCATGTGTATCAATAGCACGTTTGGCTGCTTCGGTTACGCGGGTGTGTGAAGAGAGTCCGAGATAATTATTCGCACAGAAATTTATAACTTCCTTATTATCGCTTGTCTTGATATCAGCACCCTGCGCTGTTGTAATGATTCGCTCCTTCTTAAAAAGTCCTGCTTCACGAATACTCTGTAATTCCTTTTCTAAAACAGGTTGAATTTTCTTATACATGCTTAATCCGTTTTGGGTTTTGGGGGTTTAATAACCGGTCTGGGTATAGCAGGTTTCGCTGCTTTAGCAGGCGGTGTCTCACTGGGCGGTGTGGGCGTTGTAGTGGTGTGTGTACTGTCGTGTAGGGGCTCCGTTGTTTGTTCTGCTTTTTGCTCTGCTTCCGGTGCTGGTATTTTGGGTTTTATTACCGGGCGTGGTATAACAGGCTTCGCCATCGGCTTGCTAACCGGAGGTTGTTCTGATTTTGTCTCTGCCAATGGCTCTATAGCAGCAGGTATATCTGTAGCAGGAGGAGTTTCATTTTTTATACTCTCTTCTGTTGCAGGTTTTGGTTTTATTACCGGCCGCGGTATAACAGGTTTCGCCGTCGGCTTGCTTGCCGGAGGCTGCTCTGATTTTGTCTCTGCCAACGGCTCTATAACAGGAGGTATATCTGTAGCAGGCAGAGTTTCGTTTTTTATAGTCTCGTCTGTTGCAGGTTTTGGTTTTATTACCGGGCGCGGTATAACAGGTTTCGCCATCGGCTTGCTTACCGGCTGCTCTGATTTTGTTTCTGCCAATGGCTCTATAGCAGGAGGTATATCTGTAGCGGGGGCAGCGTCACTTTTTATACTCTCATCTGTTACCGGCTTTGGTTTGATAACCGGTTTTGGCATTTCAGGTCTAGCAGGAGGTGTTGATGTTGGCGCGGCTGACGTTGTCTCACCAGACGATGGCGTTGCCGTTGGAAGTTTAGGCTTCATCATCGGTCGCGCTACAACAGGTTTGGGTTTGACTTGTTCCGTGCCCGTGCTCTCACCAGAAGTCTCCACACTTTTAACAGGTGGTGCCACAGGTAATTTTGCCTCCACAGATTTTAAAACTTCCGGCAATGCTTCTATAGCCTGATGATATTTTCTCCGGATCGGATTGATCAGGTAAAGTTTCTGTGCTGTAAAGCTGTTAGGATGAAGCTGTTCGAATTCTTTTTTCCACGAATCCCAAAGTACAGGCTCTGCTTTTCTGAAAGCAGCCGAATCGATTTTTTTGGAAGATAGATACGCTTCAAAATTCACGGTGCTAAGTTAATGTAAAACCATTCCTAACGTAAGATAGGCGATTGCTAAATTTTGGTAATTTCGCCCGCGCTTTTAACCCAAACTCCGGCATTGGTTCAACGCCCGATCAACCAACAGGGAGCTTGCAAAAAAGTATAACAACGACATCACTACTATATCTATTGATTTTTTAACAATGAGTAAACAGCAAATTCTGGTCATTGGGGCTGGCGGACAATTAGGCTCTGAACTAACACAGGGTCTTTGGAATCTGCACGGCAAAGAGAATGTAATTGCAACGGATATTAAAGAACCCCAAGGTATACTCGCCTCCGGTAATTTTGAAATACTGGATGTACTCAGGGAAAAAGAGTTTAACGAGTTTATCCGCAAAAATAAATTCACCCAGATCTACCACCTTGCTGCTGTACTCTCTGCTACAGGTGAGAAAAATCCGAAGCTCGCCTGGAATCTGAACATGACCAGTCTCATCCAGGTATTGGATGCAGCCATCGAGTATAAAATAGATAAAGTATACTGGCCCAGTTCCATTGCTGCCTTTGGACCAACAACACCCAAGATCAAAACTCCGCAGGACACGATCATGGACCCAACCACGATCTATGGTATCAGCAAACAAGCAGGTGAACGCTGGTGCGAGTGGTACTATAAAAATCGAGGGCTTGATGTACGAAGCCTGCGTTATCCCGGACTCATTGGCTATAAGACTAAACCGGGTGGCGGAACAACAGACTATGCTGTGGATATTTTCTTTAAAGCATTAACCGATAAAAAATTCGAATGTTTTTTAAAGCCTGATACATACTTGCCGATGATGTATATGGATGATGCTGTAAAAGCTACACTCGACCTGATGGAAGCCCCTGCAGAAAAGATCAACGAGCGTGCGAGCTATAATATATCAGCCATGAGTTTTTGTCCTTCCGAGATTGCCGCAGAGATCAAGAAACATATACCTGAATTCGAGATCACCTATAACCCGGATTTCCGCCAGGCTATTGCTGACTCATGGCCGCGCTCCATCAATGATTCAGCTGCGCGTATCGACTGGGGATGGGAACCTGATTTCGACTTAGCAAAAATGACGAAGGATATTATCACAAACCTTCCGACATTGTTATAGCTATTTCACCACGACAGGCAAAACCTGTTGCTTACGGGCAGAGGAAAGTTTTACGAAATATATACCGGCTTCGACAGTAGCCGGTAATTGTACCTGTGTAGTATTTGCCGAGAGTACTTCTGTATATAAACTTCTGCCCAATCTGTCAACGAGTGAAAGATTTACCGGAAGTCCCATATCATCTTGCAGCTCGAGCGTAAAGGTTCGCTCATTTGGATTCGGATATAATTTGATAGTGTTGCTACTACCAGTGTATACCATAATCACATCCGAGTATTTAAACGAGCCATCAAGATCTATACTTTTTAATCTATAGTAGTTCTTTCCCCGTACCGGAGTGTGGTCGGTATAGGTATAGGAAGCCGCCACGTTAACATCACCTTTGCCGGCTATAGAACCAGACAATGTGTTAAAAGCAAGCGTTTCATCAGCGCGTTCAATTTGAAAATAATCAAAGTTCTCCTCTGTTGCTGTTGTCCAATTCAGAAGTATACCGGCTGACGTTTCTTTTCCGGTAAACGTAACAAGTGTTACCGGAAGCGGTGTTTGCGTGCAGCTTACAATCTGATCCGGTATACCAGGGCCGTTAATTTGTATAGCGAGGTTGTTGCCCAGGCAACTCAGCGAAGCTGGCGTAGCAGCTATACAGCTTGGTATACCTACATAATTATAGGCCGTGCTTGCTGTAACATTCACAAATGGATTTGTTCCGGTTGTTATTGAACCGGTACCGCCATTGTTAGGTAAATCAAAAAACAGGTCGGTAGTGGTGGATGATGATGTATTGCACCGAACCGTTCCCTGCAATGTATATAAACTGCCCGGTATATTTGACCCCGAAAAAGTAATGTTATAGTTTAACGTAATATTATAATTATATCCCCACGGACAATCTGTAGTGCTTGGCACAATAGCAACCGGCTGCACAGATAGCGTCACTGAATATCCATCGGTAGAGACGATTGTACACTGGGCTAAAGATGTAAATGCTGAAAATAGCGAAACTGCAAAAATGATAATGCAAGCTGTTCTTGCTGCAAGTACTCTCATACCAAAGATGTTCAAACAGCAAAGTAACTAAATACCCCGGAATTAGGGTAAACTATTACTCAGAAAGCCGAAATAAAAATTATAATAGCTCCAATAGAGGTAACAAATCCACACATTTGATAATACTTATTGATTTACAGAGATGAATGCAATACCGATTGCAAACGTTAAAAAATAAAAAAGAGAACCTTTCGATTCTCCTTTTATCCTATAAAGAGAGTTTGTTTATCGTTTCAAAACCCGTACAACTTTCTGTCCGTCCGAAGTAAAAAGTCTTACCAGGTATGTACCGGTTTTCATGTTAGAAGGTACTTCAACCGTTGACGTTGCTGCATCAAGTGTTGATTGGTATATAGTATTACCGACAGCGTCTATCAATATCATCTTTACCGGCATTGCAAATTCACCGTTGAGCTCAACTGTAAATGAATCGTCTATGATAGTCGGATATACTTTCACATCTTCCTTCGATGCCACTGTGCTTTCGGCAACAATTACTCCGGTATATTCATATGCACCGTCCAGATCAACAATCTTCAGGCGATAGTAATTTTTACCAGCCAGGGGAGTGTTGTCTAGGTATGTATAAGAAGTCGCTATATTTAAACCACCTGCACTGTTTACTTTTCCGATTGTCTCAAAGTTCAGGTCATTTCCGGCACGTTCAACCTCAAAGTATTCGAAGTTCTTTTCTGTTGCAGTAGCCCAACGCAGATCTATACCACGGCTTGACACATCCTGTACCTTGAAATATAGCAACGTTACGGGCAGTGGCGTTAACGGACTTCCTGCTATCGCTGCTACCCAATCATAGAAAGGTCTGTCTTCAGTTTTCATGATGGCAACACTTTGCTTACCCTGACCCGTTACGGAAGAACCACCACCGTTAAGCGTCACGCCACCATCACCATAAAATCCGTAGGGAACACCATCGTTGTTGTTGGCGATAACACTTCCGCCTCCGTTGAAACCTATATTACCGTTCACGTATACCTGGCCGCCATCATTTATAGTAAAGAGAACACCACCTCCATTGGCATTAACATTGCCAAACACTGCGAGACGTCCGTTTCTGTTTATCGTTACATCACCACTGGCCTGCGATATCAGATTTTGTCTGATAACCATATCGGCATAGGGTGGAGGATTTACGCTCGTACCTATTATCAGGTTCTCGTTACTTTGAATGGTAACACTTCCATCAACATAAGTTTGTCCGCCCGGGTTAACATATAGCTTCCCCGATGAAGGGAAATTCATGGCACCTTTCACATTCAGCATTCCACTATTATTAGTAACAGACGAACCGGAACCTGTTGAACTGAAACTTCCGTTTACGGTGATGGTACCTGTGCTCATGTTATTAAGAACACCACCCTGCGATACATTATTCGATACCGTTAAAGTACCGCTGTTATTTAATATAGCATCACTGTTATTATTGATATTGAGTGTACCCACCGTAACATTCACACCAGATTGAATCGTTACCGTACTGCTATAGTTAATGTTTAACGTTCCGGTAACTACCAGGCTACCCGCAGTAAGATTCAAGTCTGTATCATTTAATGTAAGGTCACCATAAATTACAATAGTGCCTGCCGAATTAAATATATCCTGCGTAAGCGTAAGGTTATTGGACGATGATGTTGTACCACTGGTAAATGATTTACCGCTCACCAATGAGATCAGCGAAAAACCGCTGAGCGATGTAGTTGAGCTGGTAAGCGATACGTTACCATTGATATTGACTGTGTTCGATGCCCAGTCACCTGGAACCGCGCCTCCTACCCATGTTCCGGTTGAGGCCCAATTACCACCGGTTGTTGTGGTGTTGTAAGTTGCTGCATAGATTGTATGCGTAACGAACAGAAGTAAAAGCAATCCCCATCTCTTATTCATAAAAAAAACTTTGCGTCTTTATAAAAGCTCGATAAGTTGCAGTCAACTTATCACATCGATTATGTCACCCATCAAAACTGAAAGTACCTCTGGAATTCTTGTCGTAACTGTTTCGCGACCCGATGCAATGAATGCGTTGAATGCCGATGTACTGGATGACTTGCTCAGGGTTATACAAGAAGCCGACCACAACCGCGAAATATCAGGGATTATACTGACTGGAGAGGGTGACAAGGCCTTTGTTGCGGGTGCAGATATTAAGCAACTTTCTTCCTTAAATTCCAACGAAGCGCTCGAATTATCGCGAAAAGGCCAACGATTATTCAAGTTGATTGAAGATTTTTCAAAACCGGTAATTGCTGCCGTAAACGGTTTCGCACTGGGCGGAGGATGTGAATTGGCCATGGCGTGCCACTTCCGTTTAGCGGTAGAAAATTCCAAATTTGGACAACCGGAAGTCAACCTGGGATTGATTCCGGGGTATGGTGGAACCCAAAGATTACCTCAGCTTGTGGGCAGAGGCAAGGCATTAGAACTCATCCTGACGGGTGACATGATCACGGCACAGGAAGCCAAAGCCATCGGCCTGGTTAATCATGTGGTGGCCACCAAAACTGAATTGATGGAACTTGCTTTTAAGATCATGACCAAAATAGCCAGCAAAGGTCCGATTGCTGTGGCCAATGCTATCAAGAGCGTAAATGCGGGATATGGTTTTGAAAATGCGGGGTATACATCCGAGGCAGAACTTTTTGCAGCATGCACCACAACAAGTGATTTTAAAGAAGGCACTGCTGCCTTTATTGAAAAAAGAAAAGCAAACTTTACTGGCCATTGATCGTTATTGGAAATCCGCCATGCCGGTGGTATATAAAAGATGACGGATACCCTAACAGGTAACGAAGCACATGAGTAAAATAAAACGTTTAGCAGGCGATACTGTACTGTACGGACTTGGCAGCATTGTACCTCGATTTCTTAACTTCCTTTTAGTTCGTCTTCATACCGGTGTATTTGCTCCTGAAGACTACGGTGTCATCACGAAGCTCTTCGTTTACTCCGCTGTTATCAATGTTATTTTCATGTTCGGGATGGAAACAGCGTATTTCCGTTTCGCGAGCAAAGACGGTGCTGATGAGAAGAAAACTTTTAATATAGCTCAAACCATTGTTATTGCTATTAGTGCCAGCCTTTCACTGATCTTTATACTCTTTGCTGATTCTATTGCCGAGTTACTCGATATACCGGGTAAAGGAAACTTTGTTACATGGCTTGCACTTATATTATTTATTGACGCGATCGTAGCAATTCCGTTTGCTCGTCTGCGCCTGCAGCGAAATGCTATCAAGTTTGCTGCCGGCAAGCTCATCAACATTATCATTCTTGTCGGGCTTAATATATACTTTCTATATATAGCTTTTGATCCTGCACGGGGTGTTGGGTTTGTAGTGCTCGCCAATCTTATTGCCAACGCTTTTTACCTTGTACTTTTTTCGCGCACGCTATTACAATGGAGACCGGCATACGATCGAACGATGTTCAAGACGATGTCTCAATACTCTTATCCTATTATGCTGATGGGCTTGGCTGGTATAACCAACGAAATGTTTTCGCGTGTAACGCTGGAGTGGTGGCTGCCTGAAAATTTTTATCCGGGACAAAGTTCTGCCTATGCGCTTGGCATATTCGGTGCGTGTTATAAGTTCGCCATTCTCATGAGCCTTGCTATACAGGCATTCCGATATGCAGCGGAGCCTTTCTTTTTTTCCAATGCATCCGACAAAAGTTCGCCACAACTCTTTGCGCGTGTTAATCACTACTTCATCATTGTGTGTTGCCTGTTATTTCTGGGTGTCGGCATCAACCTTGATATTCTAAAATATTTCCTGAAGCGTCCGGCTTACTGGGAAGGACTCGAGATCGTACCGATATTATTGCTTGGATATTTATTTTTGGGGGTATACTATAATTTATCGGCCTGGTTCAAGCTCACGGATAAGACTCACTACGGAACTATTATCACAATAGGCGGTGCGGTTATCACCATCGCTGCAAACTATATACTTATCCCTATAGCCGGATATGTAGGCAGCAGCTGGGCGACCGTAGTCTGTTACTTTTCAATGACGGCTGTGTGCTATGTGCTCGGACAAAAATTCTATCCTATACCTTATAAAGTTGTAAGCGGGCTGGCATACATTTTTACTACGATGGCCATAGTCTATATCGTCAGATCAATAACTATAGAAAGTCAATGGATCGCTACCGGTTTTCACGCACTCGTTATCGGTGTTTATTTAGTAATAGTTTTTTTACTCGAAAGAAAATCATTCAGACAAGCCTTACGTTGAATTTTCATTATTTTGCCACAGTATTATCTGCCGAACTTTCTCGCTGATAAGTTTTTAACCCAATAAATTGTTATGAATATTATTATACCGATGGCCGGGCTGGGTAAACGTCTACGCCCTCATACGTTAACAGTTCCTAAACCTTTACTTCCTATAGCCGGTAAACCTATAGTACACAGACTTGTTGAAGACATTGCCAAAGTGTGTCCGGAGAAAATTGATAACATAGGTTTCATCATTCATCCAAGTTTTGGGAAAGAAGTAGAAGAGAACCTCAAAGCCATTGCGAAAGAAGTTGGTGCTGTTGGAAAAATCTACTACCAGGAAAGTGCACTCGGTATATCTCACGCGTTACTCTTTGCTAAAGAACTTTTCACCGGCAAGATCATCGTGGCATTTGCTGATACTTTATTCAAAGCAGAATTCAAACTTGATACTTCGAAAGACGGAATCATCTGGGTGCAGCGTGTGGAGGACCCTTCACAATTTGGTGTAGTAAAACTGAATGATAATAAAGAGATTGTTGACCTGGTAGAAAAGCCAAGCTCATTTGTTTCTGATCTCGCCATCATTGGTATTTACTTCTTTAAGGATGGCGCAGCACTTGCCAAAGAAATGCAACACCTGATTGATAACGACATCAAGGAAAAAGGCGAGTATCAATTTACATCTGCATTACAAGGTCTTCAAAAGAAAGGAGCCAAACTGATGACGGGGCAGGTAACAGAATGGCTCGACTGCGGAAATAAAAATGTAACGGTACAGACCAATGGTCGCTACCTTGAATTCATAAAAGATCAAAAGCTTGTATCCGATCAGGCAAAAATTATAAACTCGGTTATCATCCCTCCATGTTTTATTGGAGACGGAGTCGTGATTGAAAATTCAGTTGTGGGTCCGCATGTATCGGTTGGCGAAAAATCGCGCATTACCGACAGCCGGATCACCAGTTCCATCATTCAGAAGGAAGCAACCGTTACACGGGCTATACTTGATAACAGCATGTTGGGGAATTTCGCTATTTTTGAAGGCTCATCGCTTGATTTAAGTGTGGGTGACTTCAATTCCATAGCGTGACTTCAAACAAAATCAATATTGTCCTCTACACCATCCTGTTATTGATACTGTTCGTACCAGTAACAGTTTATGGTCAACGAAAAAAGAAATCGCAGGATGAACCTCAGGCTTCGAGCATTAAACAGCGCGAAGCCGAGTTTTACTTTACCGAAGGAGAAAAATTTTTCATCCTGGAAGATTACGCCAAGGCCCTCCTCTATTACCAGCGTGCGCTGGAGATAACACCCGAAAATGCTACCGTTCATTATAAGATTGCCGAAGTATTATCGCGCAGCAATCGCCAGGAAGACCTTTTCAAAGCATCACTGAGTATTGAAAATGCATTGAAGCTTGAGCGACAGAACAAATATTTCTATTTGCTGGCTGCTAACATTTATAACAGTCTCACCAAGTTTGATAAAGCAGCAGAGACTTACGAAGCACTGATCCGCGAAGTAAAAGGCACCGAAGAATATCTATACGAACTCGCTGCAGTTTATCAATATGCTGGCAAACCTGATGATGCTATTAAGGCATACAATCGTGCAGAAAGTGCGCTGGGTATAAATGATCTTTCTTCTATACAAAAGCAACGGCTATACCTGGAGCAAGGCAAAACAAAAGAAGCAATTGCCGAAGGAGAAAAACTGATCAATGCCTTTCCGGATGAAGAAAGGTATATTATGGGATTTGCCGAAGTGCTTTCACAAAATGGTTTTCGTACGGAAGCCATTCGTTACCTCGAAAAATTTGTACAGCAAAATCCGGAAGCCGGCAACACACAAATGTTACTGGCGGGTTTATACCGCGAAACACAACAGGAAGAAAAAAGTCGCCCTATATTACTGAGTTTGTTTGACGATCCATCGGTAGAGTTAAGCAGCAAGCTTATTATGATGGGAACCTATAACACCGAGCTTGCACAGCGCAAAGCCAAAAATAATATTGAACCAGGACTGGAAGATTTCGCGATATCGCTCTTTCAGAAACTCCAGAAGAATCATGGCAACGATCCACGTGTACACATTGTTGGCGGAGACCTATATCTGTCAACCGGCAAGAGCCGTGAAGCACAACAGGAATATGAAAAGGCCGTAGAACTTGGTGAAGTAAATTTCGAAGTATGGAAGAACCTGCTATACCTGGAAACACAAAACAGCCAGTGGGATAAAGTGATCACGCATGCAGAACTGGCACTTGAGTCTTTCCCCAACCAAGGCATGATACACTACTTTAACGGTTTTGCACAATTGCGTAAACGTAATTATGCTGAAGCCATCGTATCACTCGATCAGGCCAAACGTTTATCATCATCCAATCCGTCTTTTGTAAGCGAGATCAACAGCATGCTGGGTGATGCTTACAATGCCAATAAAGATTACGACAAATCTGATAAAGCCTACGATGAAGCACTCGCATTCAATCCGGATAACAGCTCAGTACTGAACAACTATAGCTATTACCTGGCGCTGCGCAAAGCCAACCTGGAGAAAGCAGAAAAAATGTCTGCACTGCTCATTAAAAATAATCCTGATAATCCAACGTTTCTTGATACCTACGCATGGGTATTGTATGTGCGCGAAAAGTATAAAGACGCGCGCAAAATAATAGAGCGGGCTATCAGTACGGGCAAAGCAACTGCAACTCACTTTGAACACTATGGAGATATACTTTTCAAGCTGGGTGATGTGAACGGAGCTGTGCAGCAATGGGAGAAAGCCCGCGGTATGAATGCCAACAGTGAAATCTTAAACAAGAAAATTGCGAACCGAAAGATCTATGAATAGACCTATAATGTTTTTGCTGATCGGTTTGTGCATCGTAACGATGTCGTGCAGCAAAAAAATTACCACCACCAGTACTCCTGTAACAACACCACCGCGGCCAACACTGGCTATAGAAGAAATTGACTTTGAATATTTTCAAGGTAAAGCCCGCATGATACTGCGCGACTCCAAAAAAGAACGTGAAGTAAAAGCGAACATTCGCGTACGTAAAGACAGCGTTATCTGGATGACCTTTTCGGTAATTGGTGTGCAGGGCGGTAAAGCACTCATCAACAAAGACTCTATTACTATTGTAAGCAATGTAGATAAAGAATACTATGTATTTGAATATAGCGAACTCACCAAGCGCTATAATTTCCCTATCAATTATAATGTAATTCAGAATGCTTTACTTGGCAACCTGATTCAGGAACGCAAAGATGATGACAGCATCATTCAGGAATCATCACTGTTTGTTCTCAAACAACAATCAGGCACAGTAAGCGTTACCAATTTTGTAAATGCTGCGAGCATGAAGATTGAAAAGGTGGAGATGAAAGAAGAGAATACCAGCAACTCGCTCGTGATGAACTACTCCAACTTTCAACCGGTGGGCGACAAAGTGTTCCCTTATAACGGAACTATCAACCTGTTTTATAAAGCCTTAAGTGGCTTACTAAATACAACCATTATCTTTGAGTATAACAAAGCTGAAGTAGGTGATAAAGAGCTCAAGTTCCCGTTCAACATTCCGAAACGTTATGAGCGCAGGTAAACTTGCAGCAATCGGTATTCTCACTATATGTTGCTTTCAGGCAGTTGCTCAGAAAAACAAAAACCAGCTTCAGAAAGAAAAGCAGCAGAATCTCGAAAAGATAAAAGAGACTGAAAAGATTCTCTCCGAAACTTCTACCAAAAAGACAAACTCCATTGGTGAATTGAATGCCGTGAAGCAACGCATTCATCAACAGGAGCAACTCATTACTTCCATCAAAGGCGAGATGAACATTCTCGATTCCGAGATCGGGGAGAATAATGATATCATTCGCGCGCTGGAAGAAGACCTTCGCAGATTAAAAAAAGAATATGCAGCGATGCTCTTCGCAGCACAAAAAGCAAACAACAGCACCACACGGTTAACATTTTTATTTTCCGCAGAGTCGTTCGATCAACTCATTATGCGACTGCGGTATATGGAGCAATACTCTGAAACACGGAAGCTTCAGGCCGACCAGATCATAAAAGTTGCTGAAGCATTGGGCGGACAGGTTCGCGAGATCGAAGTACGAAGAACTGAAAAGAATAAACTTCTTACAGAAGAAGAAAAGGAAAATGAAAGCCTCGACAACCTTCGTAAGAAACAGAACTCCATTGTACGATCGCTCGAAAAAGAAGAGAAGAAACTGAAGAAAGATCTCGTAGCAACCAAAAAAGCTGTAGCCGAACTTGATAAACTTATTGAAGAGATTATTCGCGAAGAAGCAGCGCGCGCAGCACGTTCATCTAAAAAAACAACAGAGGCCGTAGTCGCGCTGTCGTCATCGTTCGAGCAGAATAAAAATAAATTTCCGTGGCCCGTATCATCCGGCTTCGTGTCGCAGAAATTCGGAAGACAAAATCACCCGGTGTTGAAAGGCATCATCATTAACAACAATGGTGTTAACATTCAAACCCGAGAAGACGAAAAGGTGAAATGTATTTTCGAAGGCGAGGTTAGTCGTATAGCCTTTATCCAAACCATGGGTAATACAGTGATTATCAAGCATGGCGATTACCTGACAGTATATGCGGGCCTCAAGGAAGTCTTCGTTCGTTCGGGCCAGAAGGTGAATACAAATCAGGAGATCGGCAAAGTCTTTTCAAACTCCGAAGGTGTATCTGAACTTCGCTTTCAGATCTTCAAAAACACCACGGCACTCGATCCGCAGATATGGTTGAAAAATATGTAGCCTGTAAATTATAGGCACAGCTATATTTTCTTACAACCAACATATTTACCCGTCACTTCCAGACTTATAAAAAATCGTGTGTTGTACTTCGGTCACACGGACTTCAAAAACTAAAAAAGTTGCTTTTTCGGGCTATGGAATGATTTTTTGATACGCAGTGCGAATGGCTATACTTTCTATTGTCACCATGTAGTGTTACGTTGGAAATCAACTGAAACCAGACAGAAAGCCAACAATCACCTTCGTGCAACTGTGTTTCTTCGAGCACACACAGTATACGCCCGGGGACGCACGTCTCTATGCGTTTGATCGTACCGTTTTTTGCCCTACTTTTGTAATTCGATTAAATCATAAAGCCATGAACGCTACATTATTGTTTCTCAGTGGGGTTGGTTTCCAGGAAATTCTTCTCATTGGTCTTTTCGTTCTTGTGTTCTTCGGAGCCAAGAAAATTCCTGAATTCATGAAAGGTCTTGGAAAAGGCGTGAAAGAATTCAAAGACGCTGTGAAGGACGTGAAGAAGGAAGTTGAGGACGCTGGTACTGCTAGCAAAATTGAAGAAGGCAAATAGTATTGAAAACGTACGCTACATTTCGCGAACTTCAGAACGATCTGCAGCACGGTACTATTACCTGTCACGAGCTGGTGCAATACCACCTCAACAACATTAAAAGCAAAGCGCATCTAAACGCATTTCTAAGTGTGTTTGAAACCGAAGCGCTTGAACGTGCCGCTGCAGTTGACAAAAAAATTAAAGAAGGCAAAGCAGGAAAATTAGCCGGCCTCGTAGTTGGCATAAAAGATGTTTTGGCTTATAAAGATCATCCACTACAGGCGAGCAGCCGTGTATTGGATGGTTTTATTTCTCAATTCAACGCTACCGCTGTACAACGTTTGATCGATGAAGACGCGATCATCATCGGCCGCCAGAACTGTGACGAATTTGCCATGGGTTCTTCCAATGAGAACTCTGCGTTTGGTCCGGTGCTAAACGAGGCCGATAACACACGCGTACCCGGAGGATCTTCCGGTGGTTCGGCCGTAGCTGTTCAGGCAGATATGTGCCAGGTTTCGCTTGGCTCGGATACAGGAGGTTCAGTGCGTCAGCCCGCAGCTTTTTGCGGACTGGTAGGATTAAAACCTACATACTCGCGCATCTCCCGTTTTGGATTGGTTGCTTACGGATCGTCCTTTGACTGTATAGGTATATTTGGAAAATCAGTAGAAGATGTAGCGCTGGTGCTGGAAGTTATTGCCGGTGGCGATGATGCCGATAGTACTGTATCACACAAGCCGGTACCCGCCTATACACAAGAACTGACGAACACCAATGGCAAAGCGTACAAAGTAGCGTATGTACGCGAGATCGATTCATCGGAGGGATTGCAGCCGGAAATACGCGATGCAATTAAAAACAAGATTGCACAGATTAAAGCCGCTGGCCACTCCGTTGATGTTATAGATTTTCCGTTGCAAGAGTATGTATTACCTACGTACTATATACTTGCAACAGCAGAAGCAAGTTCGAACCTTTCGCGATACGATGGCGTTCGGTACGGGTATAGAAGCTCGAATGTTTCTGATCTTCATTCGCTTTATAAAAAGAGCAGATCGGAAGGATTCGGCAAGGAAGTACAGCGAAGAATTTTGCTGGGAACTTTCGTACTCAGCGCGAGTTATTATGATGCGTACTACACCAAGGCACAAAAGGTAAGACGCATTATACGCGAGAAGACAAAAGAGATTTTGAATCAGTATGATTTTATCGTGATGCCCATTACCCCGACAACTGCTTTTAAGTTAGGGGAGCATACCGATAATCCACTGGAGATGTACCTGGCAGATTTGTTTTCTGTACAGGCGAACGTAGCAGGCGTACCGGCCATTGCTATACCCTGTGGAAACGATAAACAAGGATTGCCCATCGGCCTGCAAGTAATTGCAGATGATTTTGAAGAATCGAAACTGTTACATTTTTCAAACGCACTAACAAACATGAACTGACATGAGAAAAAAAATTCTCTTAGCAGCATTCATCACTTTTTCATCTTTAACATATGGTCAGATTATACAACCTGACTCTGTAGTGGTGGACTCTCTTGAAGTAGCAGAAGCAGAAGAAGAAATGCTGTACAAAGAAGATACAGTTGACTTCGTTTACTTCGCTTTACCAACTGAACTGGAATATATACCGGGAGATGATGACCCTGCACTTATTCAGGATCGGCTCGCGTGTATCTCGGAGAGAATTCCGCTGGTTTACAACGACCGCATTCACGCGTTCATCAATTACTTTACCGTAAGAGATCGCGAGTATACCAAAATGGTTATGCGCAGGAAGAATCTATACTTCCCCATCTTCGAAAAATATCTGGCTAAGTATAACCTGCCGGATGAATTGAAATATTTATCCATCATCGAGTCCGGATTGAACCCGCGCGCTACATCACGTGTGCGTGCTGTCGGTCTGTGGCAGTTCATGTCAGCGACCGGTAAATACTACGGCCTGCACAACGATTGGTTTATAGACGAGCGTATGGATCCTGAAAAATCAACAGAGTCTGCATGCCGCTATCTTCGCGATCTGTATAATATGTTTCACGATTGGGAACTTGCACTGGCTGCTTATAACACAGGCCCGGGCAACGTGAAGCGCGCTATACGCAAGTCAGGTTACAAGCGTACATTCTGGGAAATATATTCACACCTACCGCGTGAAACACGTTCATACGTGCCGCAGTTCGTAGCCATAACCTATACCATGAATTACCTGGATGAGCATAACTTTTATAATGAAGGAGAAGAAAAGCTGGTTACATCCGATACACTTCATGTAAAAAAATATCTGCACTTCGAGACATTTGCCAATCTTACCAACGCATGTCTGGAAGATCTGCAACGCCTCAATCCATCCATACAGCACAATGCTTTGCCGGAAACACACAAGCCCTATATATTGTATGTGCCGAAAGCTTCCAAAGAGTTACTGGGGTTAAATCGCTATGCTATTCTGGACTCTGCTTCTAAAGTAGGTCGCAATGAACTGCTTGCATTGGCCAAGAAGACAGAAGGCAGTACCTATGGACGTGATCGCATCGTATACAAAGTACGAAGCGGTGATGTACTTGGCTCCATTGCCATGCGTCACGGTGTAAGTTTAGCGAACCTGAAGAAATGGAACAACATGCGCAGCAATACTATTCGTGTAGGCCAGCGATTGAACATCTGGTTAAAGGGAAGTCCGCGCGCTACGGTAGTAGCGTCAGCAAAGCAAACCAACACCACACCAACCGCTGTACCTGATTCCAAGACCTATACAGTACAACCTGGCGATACACTGTGGCACATATCACGCAAGTTCGAAGGTCTTACCGTAGACAAGATCAAGTCAATGAACAACCTGGGCGATAACAAACTTCAGCCTGGCCAGAAACTGATCATCGGTATATAATCAAACAGAACTAATGCTCACGTGAGCACCGATATAAAACAAAAAGCCGGAACACTCCGGCTTTTTGTTTTATTAGGTATATCTAAGGATTTCAGAACCGGGCGTTGCGCCACAAATCGATTACTTCATACCATGTTTCCTGGAATTTGCGTTCACGCACCAGCACTAAATTATCCGGATCGAAAAGCGTTGGCGATTTAACAAATTCAAAAGATGCCTTAAACGAACTGTTCTTATAGTTCCATACTTCGCGATCGTTGAATTTATATACTTCATCCGGTACACCGAAAATTATATAGATCATACCGCGATCAGTTTTCCATCCTTCCTTATACGAAGTAAAAAACTGGTTTGCCAGCTCTACCCTTCTGAAGTAACTACGCATAAATTTCTTGGCGCGCTCGGCATCACCGGTTATACTCAGAATCACTTTATCGAACGCCTTCTTATCGCCACGGGCAACTTTTAACCGATCGAACTCCTGTCGTGTACAAACATATATAAATGGATCTGCCAGACTTTCTAATTTAGTTAATCGCGGATAGTCATTTTGTACACGAAAGGCATACCCCTCCGCAGATGTCGTATCAACCTGCACGAGATATAGTCCTTGCTGCGAAAATGTAACACCCTCTTCACCCGTTACGCTAAAGGTAGAATCAACTTTTAATGCCGGAGATACTCTGCCAAGCGCTTCGGAAAATGCAGGCACCGCTGCCGGAAATGTATCTCTATAGTAGGATATAACTTTAGTCTGACCGGCACCATGAAAGGTATATAGATTACCACCTTTTATATACTGTCCGGCCACAGCTTCGCCTGCTGCCGCAAGCCAGCCGTTAACAGGATATTTCGGATCGAGTATCTTATAAAAATACCACGCCTTGTTGGTACTGCTGCTAATAATCTTGGCGACCAGAACCTGTACCGAAGCCGATACCGGCAGCGTAATTTTTCCGGCTTCTGCATTTCCGGTTACCGAACTGATTACAGTCCCTTCCTTATCGCCCAGCGTATTGCGCGTGGTCCACTCGGCAGAAAGCCCCGTGGTAATAGTATCCCGCTTCTGAAGTTTATAGAATATTTCCCAGGTAGCACCGGTTCGTACCGGCTTGATTTCAAGTAAGATCGGCTGATCAGGATCATACAGGTAACGGTAATTGATATCACGGAGAGGCTGTGCGCAGGCAACAGTACTTACAACCACAAACAGTAAAACTAATCGCTTCATTGGATGAAAATAATATAAAAGTACGAGGAACGAAGTAGAGTAGTTGAATTCAACGCTCTGCTAAATCCATTAAATCCGTTCGTACCTCGCAAATCGTCCGTATCTTTGCGGCCGATATGGCTAAAGTATATACGACCGAAATTACCAGCGAGCAAATCGCTTCCGATAATCCTATCCATCAACGTTTATTCAAAGCGTATGTTGTAGCAAAAGAATACATTCAGGGAGATGTGCTCGAAGTAGGTTGTGGCGAAGGCCGCGGCATTGAAACCATGCTGCCGCTCACCAAAAGTTTTACAGCAGTCGATAAGATCAAACCGGTTATTGATACGCTGCAACAACGATTCCCGGCCGGCAAGTTTATCAGCATGAACATCCCTCCGCTTGGCGGACTTGCCGATAACACCTATGATAGCATCGTGAGCTTCCAGGTGATTGAACACATCGAAAATGACTTCCTTTTTCTGAAAGAGATACACCGCGTGTTAAAGCCGGGGGGTATCGCATTGCTCACAACGCCAAATCGCAAGATGTCGCTTTCGCGGAATCCGTGGCATGTGCGCGAATATCTGCCACAGGAATTAAAAGCACTCGCGCAAAAAATATTCAGTCATGCCGATATGAAAGGCATTACCGGCAATGAAAAAGTAATGGCTTATTACGAGCAGAATAAAAAGTCAGTACAACGCATTACGCGATTTGATATACTTAATCTTCAATACCGGCTGCCGGCTTCGATCCTGCGCCTTCCGTACGAAGTATTGAACCGCTGGAACCGTAATAAACTGCAGACCTCTGATAACAAACTCGTGACCAACATTCACCATGAAGATTACATTGTGGTAGACGATGCAACCAACGCGCTTGACCTTCTGCTTATCGTTAGAAAGTAAATCCTTATTGATCCTGCACGATGTGTTTGGCCTCTGTTTGTAAGAAGACTAAACTGATTTTTAAGACATTATGCCGGATAAAATCCTAGGAACAATACGGAGCAACGGCTTTTCAATAATCCAATCGCGGTTTCACTTTTAGCCACATTTACCGATCAAAAAGAAGGCTGATCAGGTAATTCCATGAATCACGTTCAGATTTAATAAATTTGTTCTGGACAATATTTTTGAATCCATGAGAAGAACCTGTCTGGCAGTTGCCTTATTGCTTTTTTCTATCACGCTTTCCTTTGCGCAGAAAACAGATTCGTTGCTGCAGGTACAATGGGAAGCAGCGCTTAAAAAATTGAAAGCGGGTGATCACAACGATGCGTCTGTACAATTCACGCAACTCATCAACTCCAACTTCACAAACAAGGAAGTATATGTTAAGCGTGGCGTTGCTTACTACAATCTGAAGGAGTACGACAAAGCCAAAGCAGATTTTGATGAAGCCGTTAAAGCGCGCATCAACACCGCAGAACTATTTGAGCATCGCGGCAACGCACGTTACAATCTCAACGATTACCAGGGTGCTGTTACGGATTTGGAGAAAGCCATCACCATGGGTTCCAAAAGTTTCGAGACGTATGTGAACCTGGGCAACGGCAAATTCAGATTGGAAAATTACCGGGAAGCTATAACCAATTACGATAAAGCCATTGCTACCGGCAAAGCCGATGCTATACTGTATAACAATCGCGGTAAAGCAAAATTTGTTTTGAAAGACTATAAAGGGTCGATCGCTGATTTTGATAAAGCACTCGAGCTTCGTCCGGGGTATGATAAGGCCCTTGAGAATCGCGCTGAAGCACGTTACCTCACACAAGACTGGAAAGGTGCTATCGCTGATTTCGAAAAGATAATTGCCAGCGGAAGAGCTGATGCAGACTTCTATCAAAAGATCGGCTCCGCCAAATATACCTTGCAGGATTACAAAGGTGCATCAGAAGCATTTGATCTTGTTGTACAGAAAGGCGTAAGAGACAAAGATGTATTCAGAATGCTCGGTCTCAGCATGGCCGCGGCAGGCAATTGTGGCGAAGCTGTTAAAGCATTATCGGCAGCCGTATCATTAGGACTTACCGATAAAGATGTATTCACACAACTCGGTACATGTCAGTATAAAAATAAAGAATATGCTGGTGCTATAGAATCGCTGAGCCGTGCTATTAATGCAGGTAGTGCTACCAAAGAAGTATATCTGTATAAAGGTAATGCAGAATATGCACAGAAGGATTATGACAAAGCACTTCCTGATTTAGAGAAAGCCGTAGCATTAGGTGCCAGCGATGCAGAAGCATTCAAGAACCTGGGCGATATAAAATTTCTGAAGAGCGATTTTGCCGGAGCGATCAGAAATTATGACAACGCTGTTAAGGCTGGCTCCAGCGATGCTATACTCTTTAACAATCGCGGTAAAGCAAAGATGAACACCAACGACCTGGCAGGTGCTGTAGCAGACTTCGACAAAGCTATACAACTGAACCCAAGCTATACCAAAGCACAATTGAATCGCGGTACTGCTAAATATAGCCTGAAAGATTATGCAGGTGCCATAGCCGATCTTGAAAAAGCAAAAGCCACAGAAGGCGAAACTCCCGACATGCTCAAGATGCTTGGCATTGGCAATTATATAGTGGGTAAAAAAGATGCAGCCAAGGCTTATCTCGACAAAGCATTACAGGCCGGTGTAAAAGACGGCAAGGTAGCGCTATATGCAGGCTATATGCGCTTTGATGCAGCCGACTATAAAGGAACGATCGAAGCGCTTACAGCAGCCGAGATGGCCGGTGAAAAAGAAGATGATATACCATTGAAGCGCGGTAAGTCTTCGTATCAGCAGAAAGAATATACATCTGCTATTATCGACCTGGAGAAAACGGTACAGAAAGGCAAAGCTGATCTGTCAGTTTACGAAGCGCTGGCACTCTCCTACCTCGCATCATCAAAAGAAAAAGAAGCGATACCACACCTTGAAAAAGCCGCATCGCTTGATAGCAAGAACAAAGAGGTGTACTATCAACTGGGTAATGCGAGATTCAAGCAGAGTAATTTTCAGGGAGCCATTGCCGCTTACGATAAAGCTATAGCATCGGGTGCCAGTGACGAGATCATTTACAACAACCGTGGAAAAGCAAAACTCAACGCAGGTAATGCACAGTCTGCAATCGCAGACTTCGATCGCGCTTTAGGATTGAAGAAAGATTATACGCAGGCATTAAAGAACCGCGCAACAGCGCGCTACCAGTTAAAAGAATACGCCAGTGTTATTACCGACCTCGCGATTGTTGTGGCACGCAACGAAGCCGGGCCTGATGAACTAACCATGATTGGTCTAGCCCGGTATAGTCTCAAAGATTACCAGGGAGCATCAACCGATCTTACCAAAGCTATAGATGCCGGCAGTAAAGATCCGAATCTATATACTGCCCGTGGTAATTCTTACTTTGAATTGAAAGACTACGAGAAAGCTATACCTGATTTCGAGAAAGCTATAGCGAGCGGGTCAACCGATGCAAACCTCTTCTACAAGCGTGGTGCATCCAAATATTATCAGCGCGATTTTAAAGGAGCACTTCCTGATCTGGAGAAAGCAATCGCTTCAGGAAACAGCAGTGCTATACTCTATGATATGCGCGGGCATTGCCGTTACGATGCTAAAAATCTGGAAGGTGCTATCAGCGATTTTAATCTTGCCATAGAAAAAGATCCGAA
>DJFR01000068.1:35809-43078 GCA_002432545.1 Flammeovirgaceae bacterium UBA5867
ATGTCGGAGAAGCCAGAACCCGGACTATATAAATTACTGGCTGATGGTTACTACGCTACAGAGCGTTTTGTACCTGCACGCGACTATTACGACAAACTGATTGCAGCCGGAGTAAAAGATAAAGATGCGTATTTAAGGCGCGGCCTCATGCAACTTGAAGCAGGCGAATACCAGGAAGCCCTAAGCGATTTTGATAACGCACAAAAAGCCGGAGAGAATTCCGTTACGTTGTTTGTGAACAAAGGTCGCGCACATATAGCATTGGAAAATACCAAGGCAGCGATCATCGAACTGAACAAGGCTATAGAACTTGACCCTAAAAATGCGAATGCACTTTTCAACCGGGGCTATATAAAAGAAACGATCGAAGATTTTGAAGGTGCTATACTTGATTACAACAAAGTAATTCAGATCAACCCGAATGATGCTATCGCATTTTATAATCGTGCTACGTGTAAATCAGAACTGGAAGATTATGGGGCCGGTATATCCGATATGGATGAAGCGATCCGTATAGATGCAAAAAATGCATCGTACTATAAACAGCGTGGTAATTTTTACTACCAGATGAACGAAAAAGAAAAAGCATGCTTCGACTGGCGCAAAGCCGTTGAGTTTGGCGATGCAAAAGCACGTTTTCAGATAGACACGTACTGTAAATAACGATCTCATTCTGAACTTTCGTATATCCCGAAATTAAAATAAAGAGCTGCTTCACACGAGGCAGCTCTTCGTTTTTAAAGCAGAAATACAGGTATACAACACTGGTAAAATTTTTGCTTCTATCTCTTTTAAATCTTACATACGGAAGCATTCCGGTATAATTTATCTTCAGCACATCCGAAGATTCTTCAACTTTAACATATCATGAGGAGAATAGTGAAAATGAGAACGCTTAACCTGTCGCTGCTACTGCTTTTAGCAAGTATATATACTGCCGCGGCCAACCATAGTATACCCGGCAAAGTAATCACGGTAATAGACGGCAACACCGTAGAGATACAGGGCGATGATGCGCAAACCTATACAGTAATACTGGCCGGTATAGATTGCCCTGAGCTTACACAAGCCTTTGGAGAAAATGCAAAAAAACATTTAGAGAAAGCTGCCTTGAATAAAAATGTAACGGTAAACTTTCAGGGCAAAGACCGCAAAGGAAACCACCTCGCAGTAATCCTGGTGAAAGGAGATACCGACCTGCGCATCGATCTATTAAAAGAAGGCCTGGCCTGGACATCCGAAAAGAATCCGGATCCTGAGTTGGAGAACTACCGCACCCGCGCCCAGGAAAAACGCAAAGGTCTATGGAAAGAAAGTAACCCTATACCTCCGTGGACACACCGCAGAGAACAAAGCATGCTCGAAGCCAAATCAAGCTAACGTGTACACATACCAACGTACACACCTAAACACAAAAAATATAGCCTGCAAAAACAGGCTATATTTTTTAAAGTATATATAACGAAGAGACTCTTAGCGTACTTCATAAGCCGGAGGCTTCGGCACATTAAAGGTTTTCGTCTTCAGTTGATTTTGAATCTCTACGATAGCACGTTCCAATTGTGCATCAACACCTTTCGCACTTTGCGTTAAGTCTTCCGGAACATCTATATCCGGATCTACACCATGACCTTCTTTAAACCAAGTTCCATCCAGGTTATACATACGGAATGTTGGCACCGTTACACTACCACCATCAATCAATGAAGGCACACCGCTGATACCGATCAATCCGCCCCACGTCCTGGAACCAATCAGCGGGCCAAGACCAGCCTTGCGGAAATAATCCGGGAACGCATCACCACCACTACCACTCCAGCCGTTGATTAACATCACCTTCGGACCGAAGTGACCTGCAGGAGGCCATGGCCACGTGGCGCCATCGCGTATAGCCCAGAATACAACGGGAGGTCTATTCAACAATTCAATAAAGCGATCCGGTATTTGTCCACCGCTGTTAAAGCGTTCGTCTATTACAAGCGACTTCTTGTCAAGCTGCGCATTAAACTGGCGGATCAATTCGTTCTGTCCATCTATACCTGTACTGCGTACATATATATAGCCGGCTTTTCCTCCGGTAGCTTCTTCTACACGTTTACGATTCTGCTCGATCCACGCCAGGTGACGCAGGCGCGATTCATCACGCAACGCTTCCACTATGGCTGTCTTAGCACCAGTAAACGAAGGTGACGTGTTATAGGTAACTTCCACCGTTCTTCCGGCCAGTCCCTGCAACGCTGCGTGTGGTTCAAGCGCGGTTGTTAAGGTCACGCCATTGATGGCAAGTATATAATTCCCCTCTTTGATATCAACACCCGGCAGATCGAGCGGAGAGCGCACTTCTGCATCCCACGGTGCACCGCGTATAATTTTCTTTACTTTATAATACTGACCATCAGCCTGCCAATCTATACCTAAATATCCCACAGACAATTGGCGGCTGCTTTCTTCATCTCCACCACCACGATAGGTATGCGATGCGTTCAACTCACCAATCATTTCTCCCAATACAAAATTTACTTCCTCACGCGTTAACGCACCGCCAAGCATTTTCAAATATTGATCTTTCACAGCGTTCCAGTTTACTCCGTGCATGGTAGGATCATAGAAATAGTCACGCTCTAAACGCCATGCATCCACCAGTATTTGTCTCCACTCCTCTTTCGGATTTACCAGCAGCTGCATTTCATCCGTACGTAATTTCTTCTCAGTCTTCTGATTTTCTTCAATCTTCACAATAGAAAAACTTTGATCCTTGCGAACCAAAATCTTTTTACCATCGGCTGATACTTCATAACCATCAACATTGTCCACAATAGTTTTGGACTCACGTTTTTCAAAGTCGAAATATTTCAGAGGTCTGTTCTTACCATCAGAACCTGTGTTTGGTAAATGATGGTATAGCAATTTACCTTTTACAGTTTGCAGACTTCCAAAATTACCCGGATCGATCGGCAACATAACCAGTCGCGACTCCAAACCATCGAGATCTATATCAACCGGTTTTACTTTTTCATCCTTCTTTTCATCGGCTTTATCTTTATCACCATTNNTTACCACATCATTCTTCGGAGCAAGTATAGAGGGCGTGCTCTTCTTCAAAGCTATAACAGCAATCTTGGTACTGTTCGGGTATATAAATGTATTATCAATATCGCTATAGGTGGGCTGGAAGAACTGGTTGGTTAACATAAAGAGATGTTTTCCTTCAGCATCAAACACAGGTTCCATGCAGGTATAGTAACCACTTGTTACCTGTGTGAGTTTCTTCGATTGATAATCGTACAGAAAAACTGCCTGGTGTGCGTTGTCAAGATCACGGTCATAGGTCAGCCAGCGACTGTCAGGCGACCAGCTTGCGGAAAAGCCCTCCAGGTTATAGTGCATCTGGCGCATTCCGCGATCTACATCTATAGTCTGGTTTGTCGATACATCATATATCTTGATACGCATCGCTTTGTCGATGAACGCAACTTTCTTTCCATCAGGTGACCAGTATAAATTATAGCGAAAGCCTGCGCCATACGAAGTAAGTTTGCGCTCTGTGGCATCGCTCTTCGTTTCACGAACGGTAAGTTCATACTCCCCGGAACGATCGCTCCAGTATGCTATATATTTACCATCAGGCGACCACGTTGGGTAACGCTCCGCCACGCCTGACGACTGTGTAACATTTTTAACAAAACCGTTTTCAGCCGGTATATTAAATACTTCACCGCGCGCTTCGATCAATACGCGATTTCCGTCCGGAGCAATAGAAGCATGCTCTATATTTTTAGCAGCTTCAATGGTAGGCTTCAGACCCGCACCATCCGTTACCACTTCCACTTTCACTTCCTGGTGCCTGCGTGATGCCAGGTTAAAAAGATATAGTTTA
Source organism: Flammeovirgaceae bacterium UBA5867 (assembly GCA_002432545.1). Taxonomy (GTDB): domain Bacteria; phylum Bacteroidota; class Bacteroidia; order Cytophagales; family Cyclobacteriaceae; genus Ohtaekwangia. The sequence goes on from DJFR01000068.1 coordinate 39,687, forward strand.
CCACCAGTTTCAAACACTATATCTTCTGGTCCGAGTGAAGGGAAGTGTACATCGTAATCTTTAAACGTTGTGAGCTGGGTAAAAGCTTTAGTGGCTATATTATACTCCCACAGGTTCATACGCTTCTCGGCACCACGATCAGAAAGGAAATATATACTGTTACCATGCCACATCGGTAATTCATCGGCAGCATCATTATTCACCGATATATTTTCAGAGGCCAGCGTTTCGAGGTTAAACAAATGTATTTCAGCATTCCAACCACCGCGGTAACGCTTCCACGTACGAAACACCTGGGTGCGAAATGTTAATGCAAGCTGTTTACCATCAGGCGATACAGAACCGAACTCAGCATACGGCATCGGAAGCCTTTCAGGCAACCCACCGGCTACTGTCGTTTTAAAAAACTGGTTGAAACGCTCGCGACCGCTTTCACGACCAGAAGCAAAAAGTATCTGCTTGCCATCGGGAAACCAATCAACAATACGATCATTCAAACCATGATAGGTGAGGCGATTGGGTATACCACCAAGACTCGGTATAACATATACATCTTCGTTACCATCATAGTTACCGGTAAAGGCAATGGACTTACCATCCGGAGAAAATTTTGGAAACACCTCTACACCGGCCGGTGAGCTGAGGCGCCAGGCGAGTCCGCCCGCTTTAGGTACAACCCAAAGATCATTGGCATAAGTAAATACGATATGTGTTTGCGACACATCCGGGTAACGCAGCAGCGCTGCATCGATCTGTGCCGGCAACACATGAACCAGCAGGCTGAACAACAGAGTTAATGAGCAGATTTTTTTCATGGGTTTTAATTAAGCATACGGAAATTAAATAAATGCATTTACGGAATTGGTATTGTTTAGGATATTTGCGGCTGAAGAAAACAAAATAAAGGATTCAATACAATGAAGATTACACCAGACAATAAACTTAAAAAATTGATTGTTGTTGGCGACCGCGTGCTGATCAAACCTACGAAGCAAACCGACAAAACAGCGAGCGGACTATATTTGCCTCCGGGTGTACAGGAGAAGGAGAAGATACAGAGTGGGTATGTAATCAAGGTTGGCCCGGGTTATCCGTTGCCACTGCCGGCGGATGAAGATGATGTGTGGAAAGGTAAAGAAGACTCTGTTAAGTACTTGCCCCTGCAGGCTCAGGAAGGCGACCTCGCTATCTTTTTGCAGAAGGGAGCCATTGAAGTTATATACGAAGAAGAAAAATACTTTATTGTACCGCAGGCATCTATACTGATGCTGGAGCGTGAAGAGGATTTATAGTGCGCGTTTTGTATTTTTGGTTATGGACATCTTAACACTTAGAATTCCTGAGCAAGATCAATTCACTGATGATGAATTGTACAGGTTCTGTGTTGCCAATAAAGAATTAAGGATAGAACGCGATAGTAGCGGACAGTTAATTATTATGTCACCCGTTGGAAGTAAATCAAGTAACCTCAATCTGAAACTAAGTGGACTATTCTGGATATGGGCAGATGCGCATGGAGATTTAGGATACGGATTCGATTCATCTGCAGGCTTTACATTACCTGACAAATCGATGCGCTCGCCCGATGTAGCGTGGATCGAAAAATCACGCTGGGATAAACTTACACCGGAGCAACAGGAAAAATTTGCTCCGCTTTGTCCGGATTTTGTGATCGAACTCCGATCGAAGTCTGATCCCTTGAATATGTTACTAGACAAAATGAAGCAATGGATGAAGAACGGCTGTCGCATGGCATGGCTTATCGATCCGCAGGAAGAAAAAGCGTATGTATACCAGCACGACCAGATTCAGGAAATTCATAGCTTCGATGCTATACTTTCAGGAAATGATATACTTCCTGATTTTAAACTCGACCTCTCCCGACTAAAGTAATTTTTATTCATCAGGCATATTTTTTCCGGTGATACTATTTTAACATTTTTAGATATGGCAGGACTTTCATTTGATGTACTCCGGGCAGGTAAAAAATACCGGCTTGTCAATTTTGGCGAGCGACATGAATTTATCATTGAAAACATTCTGGCCAATGGTGATTTCAAAGTAAAAGACCTGCTGACACTGGAGCGATACCACCTGAAAGAACTGGTTCGCTATGGACAAGGTAAAGATTTTATACTGGAGGAAATTGAGTGACTTAAACCGGTATACCACTTGCCCCCTTGCATTGCCGGACATCCACTCTGACTACATCTCACAAAGATGTTTCCTGTATTTTAGATAACGCTTATAATAACTCAATGATCAACCTACTCATGCAACGATTCAGTTTATTTATTTTAATGCTGATGGCTATACCGGCATTCGCGCAGAACCCGGATATGCCCGATGATTTTCTTACCAAAGAATTTCATAAAGAACGCAGAGCCAAACTACGCGAACAANNCTAACGATGTAGACTATGTTTACCACCAAGACCCGGATTTCTTTTATCTCACCGGCTACAAAGAGCCCGATGCTGTACTCTTCATCTTTAAAGACAAGCAAACAGCTGCTAACAAAACTCAGTACGATGAAATTATTTTCGTACAACCCCGCAGCGCGCAGGCAGAAATGTGGACAGGCCGCAGACTTGGTGATGCCGGAGTAAAAAATCAGTTAGGACTTGAACAGGCTTTCAATAATAAGGAATTCAAAAAGTATAGTGTCGATTTCTCCAAGTTCGACAAGATACTCTTCTTTGATTTTATGAATGATGTACGCGATGATCCGCGCGACTCTTCCGATCTATATAGCATGATCGAAGACTTCAAGGTAAAAGTAAATTACCCTTCGCAGGAAAAAGGTTTGAGCGTTACACGCGAGCCCTCCAAAAACAATCTGAACACCACCGAACTGGTTACCATCATGGAAAATCTTCGCGGTATTAAAACCAAAGAAGAAGTAGACATGATCAAGAAAGCCGTAAGTATATCCTGCATGGGTCAACGCGAAGTAATGAAAGCGATTAAGCCTGGTATGTCTGAACGCGAGATACAGGGTATACATGAGTTTGTATTCAAGAAATATGAGGCAGAAGATCTCGGCTATCCTTCCATTGTAGGTGCCGGTCACAACGGATGTATACTACACTATATCGATAACTATAAACCGAATATCACCAACAAGGAATTAATACTCATGGATCTCGGAGCAGAGTTCCACGGATACACTGCTGATATAACACGTACTATACCTGTATCCGGAAAATTCTCTCCGGAACAGAAGCAGATATATGAGTTAGTATTGAAGGCACAGGAAGAAGGCATGAAAGTATGCAAGCCCGGTGCTACGTTTCAAGACCTGACTGCTGCCACGCGCGTTGTTATCAACAAAGGTCTGAAAGATCTTGGCATCATCAAGAGTGAGAACGAAAGACATCTATACTATCCGCA
>DJFR01000140.1 GCA_002432545.1 Flammeovirgaceae bacterium UBA5867
TTCGCTATACCGGTGGCAGTAATACACCCGAAGTGCTGGATACAGTAACGATACCGGTGCAGGTTTGTAAAACTATATTAAATTACACCACGGGTAAAAATATTCACGTGAGCCTTTATACTGAAGACAACTGGTATGCTCCGCAGGATGATTATTGGACAGAACGTGAAGCCCGCGTCACCAAAGTTACCCCGGTGATTACATCGTTACCGGAAGTATTGCAACGCTGGCAGGCATCGGGCATCGGAGCACACAAGGTAATGTGTATGGGGCCAGAAGAAGAAATGAATGCACTCGAAGCAACGTTGAATGAATCGCTATCGGAAGCAATTCATGTATACCGCTCCAAATCAACCTATATTGAAATTGCTCCGCGTGCTATATCGAAAGCGTCTGCGTTGATATTAGCGCTAAAGACTTATTATAGTCTGGATATAGCGCAGGCCATGGCCTTTGGTGATAATTATAATGATATTGATATGCTGCGTTCGGCTGGTTACGGAGTAGCTGTTGCCAATGCCCGTGAAGAAGTGAAGGCCGTTGTACGCTATACAACGGCCTCCAATATTCACGATGGTGTAGCCATCATGCTTGAAAAATATTTTACTTCAGCTTCGAGAAATAACGTGTAGCCTCGCGCTTCACATGCGGAGCCAGTACAAAACCGGAGAGCATGGTAGGAATCGCCATCAGGGCGAACGATATATCGATAACGTTCAGCACCAGGTCCATCGAAGCGATAGCACCGACAACGATCATCGATAAGTAGAAGTAATCATACCAGCGACTTTGCTTTTCACCTACAAGGTAGGAGAGAGCCTTGCGTCCGTAATAGCTATAGGAGAACAGCGCGCTGATGGCAAATACAAATGTGCAAAGCAACAGTATATATTCTCCGGCAGGCATGGCAGCGCGGTATGCCAGCGATGTAAGTGTTATACCCGTAACATCTTTTGTTTGCCATACGCCTGTAACCAATATAGCAAAGGCTGTAAGTGAGCAGGATATCAGCGTATCAATAACCGGACTCAGCATGGAGATCAGTCCTTCGCGCACCGGTTCTGTACTGATGGATGCACCCATCGCCATGGGTGCAGTACCTATACCGGCTTCATTTGAAAATGTAGCTCTGCGAACACCGAGCATAATAATACCCCCCAACACACCACCGAGGAAAGGATCTCCATGGTAATGACTTGCTGCAAATGCATCGGTAAAGACAAGCTTGATATAGTATGGAACCTGGTCGGCATAGGTAATCAGAATAACAGCCACCGATATAAAGTGCAGAATGATCATAACCGGAACAAGTCTTCCGGCCCAATTGCCAATCCGTTGTATACCTCCGATGATAACTACAGATACCAGCACAGTAATGAAAAGTCCGATGACAAGTTTCAGTATACTTACCGGTGTACTGCCAATCGTGATGAATTGCTCACCGATACCCATGGGTTTCAAACCTATATCTATAATAGCCTGTGTAAGCTGGTTCGCCTGAAATATAGGTAGCATGCCGATAAGACTGCACACACAGAAGAGCGTTGCCAGCGGCAGCCAGTTTTTGCCAAGCGCTTCGCGGATAACATACATCGGCCCGCCCTGAAGCTCGCCTGTTGAATCGCGCCCGCGATACATACTTGCCAATGTACTCGTAAAGAAATTGGTAGACATACCGATGAAGGATGTTACCCACATCCAGAACAAGGCACCCGGTCCACCCATGGCTATAGCTGCGGCTACACCGGATAAATTACCCATACCCACCGTGGATGCAAGCGCGGTTGACAATGCTTTGTACGGACTGATCTGTCCCGGAGCATTGGCATCGTGATACTTGCCCATGAGCACATCAATGGCATGTTTGAAATATTTATACTGAACAAAACCGGAATATATCAGAAAGAAAAGTCCGCCACCGATAATCAGAAATAATACAGGCCACCATGTATAGGAAGCGATGTCGGCCATGAGTTGATTGAATTCTTGCAAAGGTTACTGAGTTAATTCGGAAAGATATGAAATTCCGGGGTACGCACGTTCAGGTTGTGAGGAAGGGTAAAAATCAGTCGATGAACCGCTCACCTGATGATGTGATATACCCGAAAGAGCTCCCATAAAAATGTAGTTTTTGCTGCTGAAAAACGCGTAGCTCCAAAATGGAGACACTTTTGACGTAACCACCGGGCATCCAAATTGAATTGTTTACGTACACACGCCATGATCTTACAGTTTGATATTTCCTGGAGCAGGAACCGTTTACTCGCACGAAGCAACATATAGGTTGAAAGTTGTGTCAAAGGTGTTGTCGCCAGAATATCCATGATCATAGGTGGTGTTTAAAATGTATTGAATACACGTTGAGCGGGTCTGTTAATTTTTATCAAAACAATAAGCGTATGACGATGCTGGAGCATGCAGAGATAGGCGTGTGGCAGGATATCTTTACTTCTATAATTGAGGATGCGGATTCTAATATTTTATTACTCGATGAAGACTTCCGGATCATTAATCTAAACTCTGGCTTCTACTGGATCTTCATTGAAACGTATGGTATCGAATTGAAGAAGAGCACATCGATACTCGAATCGATGCAGCGCGTAAACGCAGCACTCACGCAGGCGTGGCGCGAGCGTTGTATGATAGCCTTGAGTGGTACCGCTATAAAAGTAGAAGATGTATTTGAGATAGACGGTCGTAATTACTATTGGGAGATACACTTTAAGTCCAGTAGCCGTCCCGATGGTTCACAGATTATTTCTGTCTTTAGTCGCGACATTACCGTGCGCAAGGCGTATCAGAAAAAGATCATTGAGAATGAAGCGAATCTCCGGTCGATCTTAAATACAATTGAAGACAGTATCTGGTTGATCAACACCGATTTTGAATTAATTGACTTTAATCGTGAGTTCTTTAAAAAATATAAACAGGCTTATGGCGTTAAGTTGCTGCGAGGTGAGAACATTCTGGGATTAATACCGAACGACTTGCCTGAACTGCGCGAGCTATGGCGCAACCGTTATGAAAGTGGATTGAAGGGAAGACCTGGTAAATATTATGATTCTTACCAGATTGAAAAGGACAACAGGATTTTTGAAATAAAAACGTATCCGATTGTGGAGAATGGAATAGTAACCGGTTTAACCATGTACTCACGCGACATAACAAACCAGACGCGGACAGAAGATCTTTTGAAGAAACAAAATGAGGAGCTTATCCGCATAAACTCAGAGCTCGATCGTTTTGTATATAGCGCCTCGCACGATTTGCGAGCTCCGTTAATGTCTGTTAAAGGATTGATCAACATGATCAAGCTCGATCCTGAAAAACAGAACACCGATCAATACCTCGCACTCATCGAGAAGAGCGTAAACAAACTCGATCATTTTATCTCCGATATTATACACTACTCGCGCAATGCGCGCATGGATATAATGCCGAAGCAGATCGACTTCCAGGAATTGCTGCAGGAGTCTATCGATTCACTGCGCTACATGGAAGGTGCCGATACCGTAAAAAGTATACGGAACATTGTACAGGAGGCCCCGTTCTGTTCAGACTATAGCAGGCTGCTGATGGTGTTCAATAACATCATATCCAACGCTGTTCAATATCGCGACACCCGCAAGGAAAATTCATACCTCAAGATTGATATACTCGTAGATGAGAAGCGCGCTATACTTCGCTTTTCCGATAACGGCATAGGTATACCGGAAGAGTATGTAGATAAAATATTCAAAATGTTTTTCCGCGCCAATGCCGATAGTAAAGGATCCGGACTCGGCCTATATATTGTAAAAGGTGTGCTCGAAAAACTCGAAGGCTCGGTGAGTGTGCAATCCCGTCTGGGCGAAGGCACGACCTTCAGCTTCGAAATTCCCAACCTCTGCGCGTAGTGCGTGAAGCGCGCGTGTTTAGGTGTGTACGTGTTTACGTGTGGGTGTTTACGTTGTTGGAACGTGCCAGCGTGCACACGTAAACACTTAAACGCATTTCCTTAACACGTTTTCCTTATCTTTAGCGTATATAAAGATGCGCGATTGAATAACATTACTGAAAAGGAATTTAACGAGCTGCTCGATCCGGAATTGTTCTCGGCAATTCTGGATACGATGGGGGAGGCAATCTGGACTATTGATTTTGTAAAGCAGCGATTACACTGGTTCTCATCCAACGCCAATCGCGCCAAGTATGCTATACCGGATGATGACGCGCTTAATGATTTCTGGCGTAACAATATTCATCCTGAAGATCGCGAACGTGCTGTAAGCGGATTTGAAAAAGCGCTTCAGGATCCTGCTCAAACTGTATATACTCACGACTATCGTTTCTGTGCCGCTGGCCATACATACTATATTCACGATACGGTGCGCATTCTGCGCGACACTAACGGAAATGTAAAACGCGTTATCGGTGCGTGGCGTGATACAACGCATATACAGCAGCGCGAACAGGACATGCAGGAACTGCTCGTACGACTCGAAGCAGAACGAAACCGTTTCAAACGTATTGCTGAGCTTTCCAATGCTGCCATGTGGGAAGTAGACCTCGCTACACGCAAGCTATATTGGATGGCCGGCAACACCACGCTGGAAGATTTCGGTTTCAACAATCCGGAGTATACACTGGAGGACTGGATAAACGATATACATGAAGACGACCGTGAGCGTGTTGTTAAAAACTTTGATCATGCTGTAGAAACGGAAGAAAATTTCTTTGATACGTATCGGTTTTATAAGAAGAGCGGGGGTGTCGTTCATGTAATTGATCAGGGTACATTTGTGCGCGATGCATCGGGCAAAGCCATCAAGGCCGTAGGAAGCTGGATCGATATATCGCGCGAACGCCAGCGCGAACAGGTACTGGAGAAATCACTCGAACAACAGCGTGCGCTGAATCATATACTACAGGAGCGTGAAGAAGAACTCGCTACCGCGGAAGAAGAACTCCGGCAAAGCAACGATCAACTGTCTCATAACATCCGCCAGTTATCCGAACGGGAATTTATACTTACCCAATCGCAGAAGCTTGCCCGCATCGGGAGTTGGGAATATCATCCGGATAAAAAGACCATGTTCTGGTCGAACGAGATGTATAATATATTTGGTGTTGATCAGTCCTTTAACGCCAGCGACCTGCGGGAGATCGAAACGCGATTTGAAATGCCGGATCGTGAGCTGATCCAGGAAATGTTTCAGCAGATGGAATCACAGCAGCGCGATTCGTTCGATATTACCGGGCGTATACTCACACCGTTGGGTTACCGGAAATGGGTTCGCATCACCGCATACCCGATCGTAGAAGAAAATATAGCGCAGCGCATGGTAGGACTGGTGTTTGATATAACCTACCTGAAAGAAGCCGAAGAACGCATCAAGAGCAGCGAACTGAAATTCTCCCGCGCGTTTCACAGCAATCCCGATCTGATGATGATTGTACGCGAGAGCGACCGCATGATTGCTGATGTGAACGAGCGCATTGAACCGGTGATGGGCTATACCCGCCAGGAAGTGCTGGGCAGGACTTTAAACGATGTGAAGTTTTTTATCTATGAAAAAGATCGTGCAGATTTCTATGCGCGCTATAACACCAACCAGGCGGTAGAGATTGAATGTCCGTGTGTACGCAAGGATGGCAGCATCATTCATGTCATTGTATCCAGCAACCGGCTCGAGATTGAAGGCGTGCCGTATATCCTCTCCGTTGTGCGCGATGTTTCCGAACGCAGAAATGCCGAAGAGCGCTTCCGTAAATCATTCGACCTGAATCCTGACCTGATGCTGATTTTTCGCGAGCGTGATCTGCAACTGGTGGAAGTAAATGAAAAGCTGCAATCACTGGCAGGCTATACGCGCCAGGATGTGATCGGTAAGTCATCGCGCGACTTTAACCTGTGGGCCATACACGAAGACCGCGATAAGTATTTCGCCACACTTGCGAGTAAAGGACAGGTTACGATCGATTCTGTTTTTCTGCGCAAGAACGGAACGCACTTTCTGGGCACTATATCTGCGCAGCGTGTACACCTGCATGGTGAAAATCATTTGCTGGTAGTAGTACGCGACACTACCGAGAAGAAAATAATTGAACAGAACCTGGTAACGAGCGAAGCAAATCTCCAATCAATTCTTAACCACACTGAATATTTTATCTGGTCTGTTGATATCCGGTATAAATTACTTCGTTTCAATAATCGCTTCGCTGAGTATTTTAAGCGCTTTCAGAGCACCGATCTGTTTGTGGGTATGCCTATACTTGACTTTATCAACCCGGCATCCTTCAGCGATTTCTGGCGAAGTAAATATGAGGTTGTAAAGAATGGCGGAACTACGCAGGAGTTTGATGTGGAGACCAACAACCGTATATACCGCTGTGTGCTGCATCCTATATTTGTGGAAGATGAGATCAGTGGTATAACCGCCTATATGGACGATATCACCAGCAAGCGGCAGGCGGAAGAACGCCTCATGCTGAGTGAAGCAAACCTGCATGCCACGGTAAACAATACCAAGTTCATGGTGTGGGCGGTTGATCGCGAGCATCGTCTCATCATTTGTAACCAGACGTTCCAGGAGTATATCAAGCGCAACTATAATATCGAGATCACGTACGGTGAACCGATTATATCGGCAGCGTGGAATTTGCCCGATGCAAACTGGTTGCGCGATGTATGGAACGAACGGTATAATCGCGCGTGTGCAGGTGAATCGTATGAACTGCAGGAGCAGCGCAGCGATCGCTACTTTAAATATTCCATCAGTCCTATTGTTGGAAAGGACAGCATCATTACCGGTGTAACCGTGTTTGCGGAAGATATAACCGAACAAAGAATAGCCGAAGATAAAATTCGCGAGAATGAAATAAAGCTGAATGCGATCATCAACAATACCGACCTGAGTATATGGTCAGTGGATGTTGACTATAAAATGACAGCCATCAACAGCGTGTTCTTTGAAACCATGAAACAACTCTATAACATTGAATATAGTGTCGGGCAGAATATGGTTGAAGTCTCACGCGGCTATTTACCCGATTACCTGATTGATTACTGGGTAGGTTTATACAACCGTGCATTCACAGGCGAATCAGTATTGGAAGAATATGTCGGCAAGATCGTTACGACACAAAATTCAGTGCACCCGATTATTGAGAATGATCGTATTGTAGGTGCATCGATATATACCCGCGACATCACAGAACTTAAACGCAAGGCACAGGAACTATCGGAAGCGAATAAAAAGATAGGCGAGTTAAAGCTGATGGCATTGCGATCAGTAATGAATCCGCATTTTATTTTCAACGCGTTAAATTCTATACAATACTTTATTGCCAAGAACGATCGGCAGAACGCGATCAACTATCTTTCAACATTCTCTAAACTGATACGCGGTGTCTTAACACATTCGGTAAGTGATAAAATTAACCTGGCCGATGAACTTGATCTGCTTCGTTACTATATCAACCTGGAGATGGTTCGCTTCGAAAATAAATTTGAGTTTGTACTGGATATTGATCCCGGGCTCGACCTCGATAACATCGAGATACCATCACTGCTTATTCAGCCTTATGTTGAGAATGCTATTTTACACGGTCTGTATTCAAAGTCTGAAAAAGGACTTTTAACTATATCCGTCAAAAATGATGGCGATCGCGTATTGTTTTGTGTTGAAGACAATGGCATCGGCCGAAAGGCAGCACAAGCGTTACGCGCCAGAAATTTTCCGAAACATAAGTCTATGGGAACCATCCTGACTGAAGAAAGGCTTCGATTGATCAATGAGCAGGATAAAGTTGCATTTGAGATTAAAGACTTGCACGATGAAGCCGGAAATGCAACCGGAACCCGTGTAAATATTTGGGTTAGATTCTGAGGTTATAAAGGTTTACTTTTTTAACTTGTGTAAGCCCCAAACTATGATCAACGCTATAATTGTAGACGATGAGCTGAAAAGCCGTGAAAGTCTGAAAATTTTACTGGAAGAGTTTTGTGACAATGTCACTGTAAAAGCGCTGTGCCAGGACGTTGCAGAAGCTGTTCAGGCAATTCAGCAATATAAACCTGATGTGGTATTTCTCGATATACAATTGCAACGCGAAACCGGTTTTGATCTGCTTACACAACTCGGTGATTTTAATTTTGAAGTGATCTTTACCACTGCGTATGCCGAGTATGCAATTAAAGCGTTCAAGTTTGCTGCGATCGATTATCTTTTAAAACCTATTGACATTGAAGAACTGAAACGTGCGCTCTCCAAAGTCGAGAAGCGTATGAACGATTCCATTGCACTGCGCCTGCAGCAATTGATGCAGAACCTCAAGAACACCTCCTCTGAAAATTATAAACTTGCGCTGCCCACAACGGATGGACTGGTGTTTGTGAAGATGCAGGACATTCTATACTGCGAAGCTTCGAGTAATTATACCGAGATCACCGTTATGGATGGCAAGAAATATATAGTGAGTCGTACGCTGAAAGAGTATGAAGACATGCTGGGCGAACATAGCTTCTATCGGATTCACAATTCATACCTCATAAACCTGAATGCCATAAAAAAATACGTGCGTGGAGAAGGTGGATACGTAATCATGGCAAACGACAAATCGCTGGATGTTTCGAAGCGAAAGAAAGAAGGTTTTCTGGCGCGCATAGGGGCAAAGTTGTAGCACCCGATACCCGTTTTTTTTTATCGTTTCCAGATACTAAGCGAAACCCGCCACTTACTCATTGAGAATCTCCGGACAATGTATATGAAAGTACATTGCGCGAAATTTAAATTCCGGATGAAAGCACTTTCTTATTCTATCATCAAGAAGAACAACCTTACCGCACTACAACAGCAACTTTCTTTATATCAGTCGCAGATTACGAGCGCTACGCAATTCGTAAAAGCGATTGAGCAGGGGAACCTCGATATACAATACAACAATACCGATGAAGTTGGCGATGAAAATTCGCTGGCGTCTTCGCTGGTGAGCATGCGCAACCAGATGAAGAAGTTTTCATCGGAAGAGAAACAACGAAACTGGGTAACGGAAGGATTGGCGCGTTTTGTAGACATTCTGCGTTCCAAAAATGATGACCTCGCAGCGTTAACCAACCAGGTGATCAGTAACCTAGTGAAATATATGGAGGCCAACCAGGGCGCACTATATATACTGGACGATGAAGATCCCAATAATATAGCGCTGGAACTGGTAGGATGTTATGCTTATAATCGTCAGAAACATTTAAACCAGCGTTTTGCATTGGGCGAAGGTATTATCGGGCAGGCTGTGCTGGAGAAGAATACTACCTATTTAAAGACTATCCCGAAAGATTATATCCGCATAACGTCAGGGCTGGGCGAAGGTTTGCCGCGTAACCTCCTGGTGGTGCCGTTAAAGATCGAAGAGCGTGTATGGGGTGTAGTAGAAATTGCATCCTTCCAGGAAATAGGACAACACCAGATCGAGTTTGTAGAGAAACTTGGTGA
>DJFR01000129.1:0-2485 GCA_002432545.1 Flammeovirgaceae bacterium UBA5867
CATTATCTCCATGGCTTTCTGGCGGAGTTTATTTACATCTTCATGTTCATAACTTCCGGTAAGCGCTTCATTCCATATATAGTTATAGCCTGATACCGATTTAAAGATTGGCAACAGGTAGTCTACACCGGCCAATACAAGCGGTGCATTTTCATCGTGCAGCAATTCTTCCCAAAGTGTTTCATCAACTTCTTCAAGGTATAATGCTATATTTTCTTTTTCATCCGGCTTGCCTGCGCCCATGCCATGGTAGTTGGCGCCACCACCGGCACCACTGCTTCCGGTTCGGAAAAGTGTCTTGTCGTCTTTCTCTTCCAGGTGTACAACATCTTCTATACCGTTCGGCATTTCCGGGATGGGTATATGCTGGATGCCAAACGCATCTACTTTGAAAACTTTGGATTGCTTTTTACTCATTACCAGCAAATAGAAATATTCGCGGTTGGTCATGATTGGAATGAGTTGCTTCAGAAAGAACGAACCTCCTGTCAGCACTCCCTCTTCTACCGGTGCTTCCGGCATTTTGATATACCGGAATAATGTGTCGGATATAAATATAGCAAGCCCTGCCTGCTGGTTTCTCCAGAATGTATCATCCTTCAACAGGTCATATCCCGGACCAAGCATACGTACAACCGTTGTCTCATCCACACCGTTTTGCCGGAGTTGTGATGACACCTGCTGCAGTATATTTTTGAACGTAACCATGTCCTGCTTTTCATTTACTTCAACACCGGCCTGGTGTGTGGTCATGAACGCACTTATATAGTGGTTGGCGCGATGGTTAAAGAGTTCTTCGAGCAACGGCTTGTTAAGTATGCCTGGAAGCTCCAGCCCCTCCGTTGTACCGCGGCTGCCATTCTGCGCTGATCCATTTCCGGATGAAGATGAACGCAAAGCTTTAGAAGATGCTGTTCTCTTATACCCCTTGTTGGGCTTGCCATCGGAGGCATATTCGGTATGCTTATCTGCATTTCGGTTGGGATGCCTCACGCGTACATTAGCCGGCACCTCTTCCTGACCATCGGTATATTTCTCTGCTGTTTCCAGGTATAGATCCAGGGCACCATCCTCTTTCAGATGAAGTTCGACATTATTGTCTTTACCCGGTCCGGTAGGTCTTCCTTTTGCTGGGTGGAATTTCCCTTCTCTGTCCTTTCCCATAATCAACGTATTTAAGATTTCTACGGAAAATGGGTAAATTATTATACCGGGCGTTTTCATTCAGGCGCGTTTTAACATGCGTTCCGCATGTCACTCGCATGAATGATGGTCGCTTTTCTACACTTCTCGTAAAGTGAAGAATTTTATCACCTAACCGGTATGTATTTGCACAACGAAGTAACGCTTACGGTATACCACTCAATTTTCCTTCGAGGTATTTCAGGTGATATACGCTCATGGCGTCCTTCGTTTTGGGGATTGCTTTCTTCAGTCGCGCTTTAATTTCCGAGAGTTTGTTTTTAATGATTGCGTCTGCATCAGAAAAGGCCGTTGTGTTTTTAGAAAGATCAAGCAGCTTATCAACATAGTATCGCTGCAGGTTTCTTCTATATATACCAATGGTACTATACGTAGCGAGCTCCGTCCACATGTATTGATCGAGATCATCCATGTAGTTGATCAGGCGGTACGCACGTGACTCACTCAACGCTTCGGCTTCTGCGAGGCGTGTCAGCGTGGTATAGCTTAGTAAAGAATTTAATACGCGCTCCTGCGACTGTGCTATAATCTGTGTAGCGTTCTGTCCGATGCGCGCAAGTATAACCGTGTCAAGCAACCAGAGGGGTGGTTGAAAGATATGTTTATTCAAAAAACTCAGTGCCTCTTTTTGTAACGTGGCAGGCACCACGCTATATACCGGACCAATTTGCTCGGATGATTTTATCGTTTCATAGGTGCCGCCAATGTAGGTGGTTACATGGTTGATATAATAATCGTATTGATTGGTAACACCGTTGTAAAGTTGATTCAAATTCTTATAGCCTTCATTGGGAACGTACGTCCATGCATTGAGCCGGGGTATAATTCGTTTCAGATTTTTAATGCCATACTCACCGGCCTTCATCGCGTTGTCTCCTATATCTTCTGTTTGTACACGCGGATCGTCTGTTGAAAATTCAGAAGCAAACCAGAATTGCTGATCTTTCATCTTTTCAATAATAGCGCCATTCAGAAATGGAATTTCCTTTTCCGCAGAAGGTATATCCGGGTAATAACGATAGCCGTATTCAATAGCCCACAAATCATATTTGCCGATGCGCGCAATCAGACCCTGCTCGCTCACACTGTCTTCCGGTTGTGCTACATAATTAAAGCGTGCATAGTCCATGATGGAAGGCGTGTGTCCATTTGCCTCGAGCCATTTGTTATCCCGCAGTTTTTCGACTGGCACGGTAGAGCTTGCTCCAAAGTTATGCGTGAGTCCTAATGAGTGTCCTACTTCATGTGCTGCCACCGAGCGGATGAGTTCGCCCATCAGGTC
>DJFR01000129.1:2503-15731 GCA_002432545.1 Flammeovirgaceae bacterium UBA5867
TCGTGCAGAATAGACATCAGGTTGTGATACCAGTTGATGTGACTCTCCAATATTTCGCCACTGCGCGGATCCGTAACAATGGGGCCGGCAGCATTCGCTATGGAAGAAGGTTTATATACAAGCGCAGAGTGTCTCGAATCTTCCAGGCTCCAGTCAGGGTATGTTTGTGGATCCGGTGCTTCGCGTGCCTGTATTGCATTTTTAAATCCGGCTCGTTCAAATGCAACCTGCCAGTCTTCTATACCTTGTTTTAAATAGGGCACCCACTTTTTAGGTGTTGCCGGATCGATATAGTATATAATTGGTTTTTGTGGTTCAACAAGTTCTCCATTCCTGTATCGCGCCATGTCTTCCGGTTTGGGTTCGAGTCGCCACCGCTTGATATAGCTTACTACTTTTACACCTTGCGGGTTTGCATCATAATCAGTATAGCGCTCGGTAAAATATCCTACACGCCTGTCGGCAAAGCGTTTCCGCATGGGTGTCTTTGGTAGCAATACAATGGATGTATTCAATTCCAGTGTAAACGTGTTATCGCTGGTTGATTCATCGTATGTTTTGATGGTGCGGATCTCCAGGTTTAACGGATAGGACTTTACATCTTTAATATAGCTCATGTTGGGAATGATGCCCCCGATGCGCAATGTCTTTTTGGAAGATGCGCTGAAGAACAATACATCGTTGGTGCCGTTGATATAGTCTGTTATATCAATCACACTTCCTTTACCACGGGGTGAGTAGGCGCCAATTCCAAAGGCTGCCACAAGTGGTTGCAGGTTGGAACGTACCACAGCATTATACATAGCGTTCGTACTATCGCCTGCATTATCCTGATACGAAATTCTGCGAAGAAATATTTTATGCGATGGACCTTTTTCAAATCGTACGATCGTGTTACCGATCTGATCGCCCGCATAGCCTATATATTCCTGTCGCACACCGGCAGCACCTTGTGCTATACGACTTACAATGAGCAGATCGCGGCCGAGTAAACTATCCGGAATTTCAAAGTAATACTGATCATCTACTTTATGTACGGTAAACAGACCCTTGCGTGTGATGGCGTTGGGTTTAATAAGACTATAGTATTTACTCGGTGCGGTTAACTGCGCATTTCCGGCAGGCACCGAGGACGGAGTCTCGGTAGTGTCGCGCCTGATTGTGTCTTGCAAAAGAAGACGGTTGAAGATAAGAGCGGTAGTGTCAGGAGGCGTGGTTACAATCGGGTTCTGTCCATGCGATTGTGTCCATGCCGTAAAAACAAGTATAAGAATAATGATACTTCGCATACGTACTCACATTTTCAAATAGTAAAAATAACTGCATAACGGGTAAAGAGGTTCGTACAGTCATCCGCTTTATACGTTCTATATCGAAAAAAATATGAACTGTCCGTTTTTACCACAGTCACATAAGTAACATGTCCACAGCATTCCTCAACAACTTTGATTTTTTAAATGCTTTTACAGCGCTGTATTGCCAGGCATAGTTTTGTTGATAACGGATTGCATAAAAGTTAATTATTTCTAAAACAAAAATCATTACAGTGCTATGAAAAAGCTAGTGTTATTATTTGCCGGAATGTTTATGTTAGGCATTGTGGCCGTGAACGCGCAACAGGTTGATACAACAGGTGTAACTCCATCAGCTCCATCAACTCAACAACAACCATCTGCTACACAGCAGCCATCAGATCAGTACATTCAGAAAGATTATGAAACTGTGAAATCAGCAGATGTACCATCATCTTTGAGAACTACATTGAAAGGTTCTGAATATACCGGTTGGGAAAGTGGATCTGTATACCGTAACAAAACTAACAACGGTTACATGGTTCGCATCGGTTCAGGCGATCAAACTAAAAACTACTATTTCGACAAAGGCGGTAAACGCATACAGGACCCAGGTTCAAGCAGCAGACCATAGGTTCTGAGCTAATAGGTTTCTGAAGAACAAAAAAACCGGCTGATAGTTGCCGGTTTTTTTTATTTATATACCTATATATAATTGTCAGGCTTGTTTATAGGGTAGCGGTCTTCTTTTAAAGAATTTAAGATAGATGATGATCAACGCGGCAATGATCAATACCGGCCATATATATACCAGAGCGATAACCAGTGTGATTAAGCCTTCCCTGCCGGTTGCCATAGCGTCTTTGAATTTATCTTTCCAGGTGATTGTATCGGCTGCGGCTACTTCCTGCGATATAGTCTGGTAAAACTCAAGATTAATCGTGCTATAGCTTACCTGCTCTTTCAGGTAATTCATGCGACTGATGGTAGCTTCGATCTCTTCGTGCAGCGCACCAATCTGTTGCTCGGCATTCAGCAGTTCTTCAATAGTGCCCGCTTTTTTCCGCAATATATCCATATAGCGCTCTTCCACTTCACGTTTTGTTTTCAAACGTGACTCCAGGTCTACAAATTCTTTGGATGCATCGGTAGTGTTCACATCGCGAAAGTTTACAAAGCGTGCCTCTTTGTCTATATCTTTCAACAGATCGTAAAAGAATTCACTTTGTACGCGAATGGAAAGTTTGTTTTCAAGAATAGGATTCTCCAGTCGCAGGTTTGATGCTGAAATATAGGCCGGATATTTTTTTATGGCCGCCTCTATATTTTCAGTGGCACGCTTTACATTCTCTACTTCAAAACGATAGTTAACGGTTTTGATAAGTTTTGTTTTACCATCGGAGTATAGATCACGCTGTGGCTGAGGCGTAGCGGCCAGTTGATTTTGTGTGAGCTTGCTTTCAGCAGCGGCCAGTTGTTCATCCGAGATGGTATCGGTGTCTGCAGAAGGTTCAGCCTCCTGTTTAACTCCGCAGGCAGAAAAAAGACAAAGCGATACCAGGAAAATATACCACGTATTTTTCATAATGATGTTGTTAAATGGTAGAGAGAAAAATTTCGGTGTGGACAATACGCTATCTGCAGCATGCGCATGCCGGAATAGTATATTGTCAGAATTTTTTGAAATTGGTGTGTGCGTTATAGAAGGAAACGCGCGAAGGAATTTTTTCTCCGTGGCCGGTTGGAGAAATACGAAAAGAGAAAAGCTGACCGTTGTTTATGCGGTCAGCTTTTATTTTTGGCTAGTGAGTTGTAGCAGCAGTATCTGCAGGAGCTTCTACCTGAGTAGTGTCTGGCTCAGCAACCTCTGTTGAAGTTGTGTCAGCAGCAGGAGTAGTTTCTTGCTCAGATGCAGTTTTTTTAGGTTCGCAAGATGCGAGAACAACAAGGCAAAGTATGCCAAAAGCGAATTTCAATGTGTTTTTCATGACTTATTGGTTTAAAAATTTCCTTTCATACCCAAACCTTTGAAAGGTCACCCAACACAAAAGATATTTTTCTTTGGGTTACCTTCGCAGCACTTTTGTATAAAATCGACTTTCATTGAACGTGTATTATTTTGACGAGCTGATCGTTTCAGAGATCAAGAAGAAAAATGAAGTAGCGCTCCGGGAGCTCTACAAATCGCATTATCCGATGATTGTGAACCTGATTCGGTCCAATAACGGCACGGAGGAGGAGGCTAAGGATATTTACCAGGAAGCTGTAATTGCTTTTTATGAAAAAGTACAGCAACCTGATTTTATACTTACCTGCAAAATTAAAACATACCTCTATGCGGTGTGCCGCAGGCTGTGGCTTAAACAGCTCGCGGTGAAGAAGCGCTATCACGGCAATATACAGGAGACTGAAACTTTTCTGGGTATTGAAGAGGAGATGGTGACAATCGAAGACAACGAGCAACGGTTTATTCGAATGCGCGAATCACTTGAAAGTCTGGGTGAACCGTGCCGTGGCATCCTCGAAGATTTTTATATGCATGATCTTTCGATGGAGGCAATCCGCGACAAGTTTGGCTATACCAATGCAGACAATGCCAAGAACCAGAAGTATAAATGTCTGCAACGACTGAAGAAATTATTTTTTGCAACGTATAAAGAAGACCTTCCATGAACGCTGATCAAGCACTCTACGAATTACTGGACGATTACTTTTCCGGAAAGCTTACTGCCGAAGATGCTGAGGCCGTAGAGAATAAATTAAAGAGTGATCCGGATTTTAACGCGAAGGCAAAGCAACATAAAGCCATGCGCGATGCCATGAAGTTTTACAACAGCCGTGTAGAACTGAAACATATGCTGGACAGCGCACACCTGGAAGTAGAAGAAACTAAACCTGTTGTGTTGCAACCGGCAGTTGTAAGCGGATGGAAAAAATACTGGCCGATGACAGCCGTAGCAGCTTCAATCGCGATGGTAAGTATATTGGGTACGCTGTGGATGACACAATCGCTCGAAACCAAACAGACTGCTATCTATAAAGAGCTGCGCAGAAATGTAGACCAGATCAAACATTCGCAGAAGATGCTGATGAAAGATATAGCACAGTCGATGGATAAAGGCAAGCAACCGGTGCCGGGTAAATATGCCGGTTCAGGTTTTCTCATTTCATCAAACGGTTATGTGGCCACCAGCTATCACGTTGTAAAGGAAGCTGACTCGGTATTTATAGAGAACGAAAAATTTGGCAGACAAAAAGTAACAATCGTACTGCGCGATCCTGCCAATGATATAGCCGTGTTGAAATTGATGAACGATTCCATTGCCTATACTACACGTGCACTTCCCTATGCTATAGCAAAAGATGAGGCCAATCTAGGTGAACATGTTTTTACCCTGGGCTTTCCACGTGAAGATATAGTATTTGGAGAAGGCTCGATCAGTGCTTCAACAGGCTATAGCCAGAATCCGAATTCATACCAGGTATCGGTGCCGGTAAACCCGGGTAACAGCGGTGGACCATTGTTCAATGAAAGTGGCGACCTTGTCGGAATCATCAGCGGTATACAAACTGAAACACTGGGGGCAGCGTTTGCTATCAAATCAACCGTTATAATGGATGCCATCTCCAAAGCATCACTTGATACACTGGCCCGTCCCTTCGTACTACCAAAATATAGCACCCTGAAAAACTCCAGCCGCATACAGCAAGTAAAACGCTGGAAAGACTATGTGTTTGTGGTGCAAGTCTACAAGAACTAGCTGTGAGCTTTTAGCTGCGAGGTGCGAGAAAAGAATAGAAAAAAAGTTCCAGGCTGCTGGCTACTAGCTGCAGGGGTGATGTTTTTAACTTAGTTGAGTGTTGCNNGCAACCAGAGGCCAGCAGCCAGTAGGCCCTTTTCTCTCGCAGCGCACAGCTAATTTACTCTTTCCAGTCTTTATAAATAAATCGTAGCGCATCGTAATAGCCAACCATCGGGGATGTCATGTGTGTTTCTGTTGGATAGTATTTGTAGAGATGTGTTAGTCCGATGAGCGATCTTTTGGTCAGCAGCGAATCAAATTTCAAAAGATTAGTATGATAGGTGCTTTTGTCTGAGAGGCCTTCGTTCGCATCACTGTAAAAAAGAATTTTGTTTACGGCAGCGCCCTTCTTTAATTTCTTATCCGCCAGTTTTAATACGTATTGATGGTCCCACCAGAAGGAAGGACTTATTGCGATATAGGCATTAAACATTTCAGGTTGTGTAAGCATGCAATGGATGGTTGCAAGTCCTCCAAAGGAATGTCCGCCAAATATCTTAAAAGGCTGCGTGTTATAGTTTGCGTCCACATAGGGTATAAGTTCTTCATGAATAAATTGAAGGAACTGCTTATTACCACCGCTTGGTTTCATCCACGAGTTCTTCACGGTATCAGGTTGTCCTAAGTAATTGATGATACTTTCCGTTGGTGTGAGATCTCTTGTTCTTTTTGTATTGGCAATGCCGACAACAATCATTTTGGGTATAACATTTACATCCCATCGGCTCAGGTAATCGGTATATTGAGAAAGCATTTCAAAGTGACTTTCTCCATCCAGCAGATATAGTACCGGAAATCTTCTATCCAGATAAGCCGAATCCACTGCCGGGTAATGAATATAGATCTTGCGATATTCTTTTAACACCTTCGAGTAAAAGGTTATCGACACACTCGTAACGGGTTTGTATGACTCAACCTGCTGCGCCTTCAATTGAAAAACAAAAACCAAAAACAACACGATGGACAGCTTATAGCACAATTTCATAGCATAGTGTTAGATTGCCAGCAACTAATACCAATATAGGAAATAGCTGCGAGCTGCTGGCTACCAGTTGCTAGTTTGATTTTTTAACTTAATAGATTCTTTTATAATTACTATAGGTGATGAGAAATGTGGCCGCACCGAAAACGTCCTGAAACCAGAGGCCAGCAGCCTTAATTCTCGCGGCTCACAGCTAAAAAGCTCGTAGCTATAGCAGCGGCTTGCAGCCAGCAGCTTCTACACAACGCCACTCCGCGCTCTTCTTGCAAGCATGCTAACTACAATAAGTTGCAGCGCGTGATAGATCATCAATGGAAGTAGCAGTAGTCCAGTGGCGGTGTTGCTGGTGAAGAGTACGCGCGACATAACCGTGCCGTGTACGAGTGATTTTTTTGATCCGCAGAAAACAACGGTGATCCGGTCTTCNNAAAAGTATAAGCATGGCTATACCGAGCAGCAGTAATTCAGGCAGCGTGAGGTTGTCGAACATCTTTTGTTCGAATGATTCGCAGAAGGCAGTATATACTATGATGAGAATGATGGTCTGATCGAAATACTTTAATTGCTTCTTATACTTTTCAGCATGGTGGCCCCACCTGGGGTTGAGTAAAATTCCGACTATTACCGGTAATAATACCTGCAGCACGAGTTTACCCATGATACTGCCGAGTTCTATACTTTGCGATGAACCCGATAGCACAAGTCCCATCCACAACGGAGTAATAAATACACCAATGATGCTGGATATACTCGCATTAAATATAGCGGCCGGTATATTTCCCTCGGCCAACGACACCATCACTACTGAAGATGAAACCGTAGACGGTAAACTTGCCAGGAAGAAAGTGCCAATCCATAGTACATGCCACTGTTCATCGGGCACGAGCATCTTCAACGGAAACACCAGTAACGGAAAGAGTATAAATGTACTGGCCTGCACAAGTATATGCAGCTTCCAGTTGCCAAGACCTTGTTGTAGTTTTTGTTTGCTGAGACGTAAACCGTAGAAAAAGAAAATCAGTGACACACCATAATTCGCGATTGTTGCCAACGAGAATGTGCCGTGCGCGATGCCGCCTTCAGGCCACAGGTATGCCAGCAGGATCATACCGAGCAGTGCCAGCACAAATCCATCCAATCCGAATCGCTGCAGTATGCGTAACGGATTAAATCGTTGTGGCATCTCGCTTTTTGTCTGGTTGTTGTTCATGGATGCAATAACGAGCGAAGAAAATATTTTTCAAAAATCACCTTGATAAAAGAAAAGTTTGCTGGTCTGTTTTATCTTCACGGCCCGAGTTACCCGGATTTATTGTAACAAATTATAGTTAATATTCTGCTCTTATGAAAAAAAATGATTATGCATGGTATAGTGTTGTGCTCATGATAAGCATGCTCGTGTGCTTGTCGGCTTCTGCGCAACAAAATACATCCCTCAAACTTTGGTACGATAAACCTGCTGTGAAGTGGGAGGAGGCATTGCCACTCGGTAACGGACGTCTCGGGACTATGCTTTATGGCAATCCTCAAAAAGAAGAACTTCAATTGAACGAAGGTACTATATGGGCAGGAGGTCCTAATAACAATATCAACCCGGCTATAGCTGCCTATATACCACAGATCCGTCAGTTGCTGGCCGAAGGTAAATATGCAGAAGCGCAGGCACTGGCCGATAAGAATATAAAATCATTGAACGAAGGTATGCCGTATCAACCTGCCGGCAGCCTGTTCATGGAATTTGCTCCTTACAAAAATATATCCGAGTACTACCGTGATCTGAATATTGAAGACGCTGTAGCAACGGTTTCGTATCGTGCGGATGGTGTGAAGTATAAACGCGAGGTATTTACTTCGTTTACCGATCAGGTAATTATTGTTCGTCTTACGGCTGATAAACCCGGAAGCATTACATGCAAGCTTTCATTGAAAAGTCCGCAGAAGCATACGGTAAATTTTGAGAAGAAGACGTTGTTGCTAAACGGCATCACCAGCGACCATGAAGGTGTAAAAGGTGCTCTTGAATTTGAAGGACAATTTCATGTGCTGAATGAGGGTGGAAAAATTGCTGTTGATACTTCCGGAATTGCCATCACCAAGGCAAATGCAGCCACGGTATATATATCCATCGCTACGAACTTCAAGAACTATCACGACATCAGTGCTGACGAACACGCGCGTGCTTCACAGTATCTGCAATCGGCACTGCGCAAAAAGTATACTACGGCTTTAACCGATCACAAGAACTTCTACAAAAAATATTTCAACCGTGTTACACTGAATCTGGGTACTACAGCAGCAGTACAAAAAACAACCGACCAGCGACTGGCCGCATTTGCAACCTCGGATGATCCGCACCTCGCAGCGCTATATTTTCAGTACGGTCGTTACCTGCTGATCTGCGGCTCACAACCTGGTGGCCAACCCACGACACTGCAAGGTATATGGAACCATCACATGACGCCTCCGTGGGACAGTAAATATACCATCAACATCAACACTGAGATGAACTACTGGCCAGCTGAAGTAACGAACCTCAGCGAGCTGCACGATCCGCTTTTCAAAATGCTCGATGACCTTTCGCATACCGGGCAGGAGAGTGCCACCAAAACATACGGTGCACGTGGCTGGGTATGTCATCATAACACAGATCTGTGGCGTGTAACCGATCCGGTTGATGGTGCACACTCCTGGGGGATGTGGCCGATGGGTGGTGCGTGGTTATCGCAGCATCTATGGGAACACTATATGTTTACAGGTGATGTTGATTTCCTGAAACAATATTATCATGTATTGAAAGGTGCGAGTCGTTTCTTTGCCGATGTATTGCAGGAAGAAAAAGAACACCATTGGTTGATAGTGAGTCCTTCGGTATCACCAGAGAACACTTATCACTATAGCAGTACGCAAGAGGCATCGATCACGGCCGGTGCTACCATGGATAACCAGTTGCTCTTCGATCTGTTTGGGCGTACTATAAAAGCAGCAGATATACTCAAGACCGATAAAGCATTTGCTGATTCATTGAAAGAGATCCGTTCGAAGCTTGCACCGATGCAGATCGGTAAACACGGACAGCTACAGGAGTGGCTTCACGATTGGGACAATCCAAACGACAAGCACCGTCACGTATCGCACTTGTACGGACTATATCCGAGCAACCAGATATCACCCTATAGAAATCCGGAGTTATTCTTAGCGGCTAAAAATACATTGATACAACGCGGAGATGTATCTACCGGATGGTCGATGGGCTGGAAGGTAAATTTCTGGGCGCGTCTTCAAGATGGTAATCATGCATTCAAACTTATTACCGATCAACTTAAACCGGTTGGTACAAACCCCGGTGGCGGTGGTACATATCCAAACCTGTTTGATGCACATCCCCCGTTCCAGATCGATGGTAACTATGGATGTACTTCCGGTATAGCAGAAATGTTTGTGCAGTCGCACGATGGCGCACTTCATATACTCCCGGCTTTACCAGACGCATGGAAGGATGGTGAAGTAAAGGGACTTGTAACGCGCGGTGGTTTTGAAGTGGACATTGCGTGGAAAGAAAAGCAGATCACGATGTTGAAAATTCGTTCGAAGCTTGGTGGTGTTTGCAGAATCCGCGTACACCAACCGCTCAAGAGCGATGGCAACTTTACACTGAAAGAAGCTGCCGGTCAGAATGAAAATCCTTTTTATGCAGTAGAAAATGTAAAGACTCCGATCGTCTCATCGCAGGCACAACTTGGTAAAACAGATCTGGCGGCAAGTCTTTTGTATGATGTTGCAACAGAAGCCGGTAGCGTGTACACGTTTATTCCTTTCTAGACACGGGAATTTTCTTTGTGTATTTTTGATTTACTATTTTATCAAAACGAATTGAACGATTATGACAGCTATAGCGATACCCACACGACCACAACGTAAATTTTTGCCAGAATCATTTACGGTTACAACCTGGGAACAACTGAAACCATATTTTGATACGTTGCTCAACAGTGATCTCAATTCGCTGAATGATCTCAAGCAGTGGTTTCGCGACCGCAGCGAATTGGAGTCCGTAATATCAGAAGACCTGGCGTGGCGCTATATCCGCATGACATGCTATACCGAGAACCAGGACTATAACAAGGCATACCAGGATTTTATTCAGAACATTCAGCCACAGGTTGCTCCGGTAGCAGACCAGTTGAACAAGAAAGCGGCAGCATCGCCACACCTCGATACACTCGCGAAAGAAGAAGGATATGATATCATGATCCGCTCATTGAAAAAAGAGATCGAGATCTTCCGCGAAGAGAACGTGCCGTTATATACCGAGATCAGCACAGAAGCGCAAAAGTATGCACAGTTGTCCGGTGCCATGACGATCGAGTGGGAGGGAAAAGAAATTACCTTGCAGCAGGCTTCGGTTGTGCTGATGGATACCGATCGTAAAAAACGCGAAGAGGTATATAGAAAGATCAACAGTCGCAGATTACAGGATAGAGATACACTCGATGCGTTGTTCTCAAAACTCATCACGCTGCGTCACCAGGTTTCCGTAAATGCAGGCTTCGCGAATTTCAGAGACTATATGTTCAAGTCGCTGGGGCGATTTGATTATACACCACAGGATTGTTTCAACTTTCACAATGCTATACAGAATGAAGTGGTTCCGTTGCTGAACGACTTTGCACAGGAGCGTAAGAATGCCATGAAGGTTGATTCGCTGCGTCCGTGGGATAAAGCAGTTGATCCGGAAGGACGTGCAGCCCTCAAACCTTTTACAAACGGACAGGAGCTTACAGAAAAAACTATTGAAGTATTCAAACGCCTCGATCCGTTTTTAGGACAGTGTCTTTCCATTATGAAAGAGATGGGACACCTCGATCTTGAATCGCGGAAAGGTAAAGCACCGGGTGGCTATAATTACCCGTTGTCGGAGATTGGTGTGCCGTTCATTTTCATGAATGCAACATCAACCCTGCGCGACATGGTAACGATCATGCACGAAGGAGGTCATGCTATCCATAACTTTTTAACACGCGATCTTGAGCTGAATGATTTCAAATCAACACCATCTGAAGTAGCCGAACTTGCTTCGATGTCCATGGAGTTGATCTCGATGGATCACTGGGATGTATTCTTTACAAACCCGGAAGAATTGAAGCGCGCGAAACGCGATCACCTCGAAGACCTGATTGAGACATTACCGTGGGTTGCAACGATCGATAAGTATCAGCACTGGCTATATGAAAATGCCACGCACTCAACAGCAGATCGCAAGCGTGAGTGGAATAAAATATTCGATCAGTTTGCCGATACCATCACTGATTGGAATGGTCTGCAGGATGCAAAAGATTACCTGTGGCAGAAACAGTTACACTTGTTCGAAGTACCGTTTTACTATATAGAATACGGTATGGCCCAACTCGGAGCAATTGCTGTGTGGAGAAATTTCAGAAACGACCCCGTGAAAGGTTTACAGGGATATCAGAATGCGCTGAAGCTTGGCTACCTGCGTTCTATCCCCGAGATCTATAAAGCTGCGGGTATAAAATTCGATTTCAGCAGAGCCTATATAAAAGAACTGATGGACTTTGTAAAAGCAGAGCTGGCAAAGATATAGTATATCTTTAGCTTCTGGCTTTATCGAGGAGTTCGCTCAGTTGTATGGCATCTTCTTCTGAAAGTGCAAGTATGGCATCGAACTCCTCTTGCTTTGTGTCCAGTTCTTCCAGCATGTCCAAACCGGATTGTGCTATAAATATATTGGTGGCACGCTTGTCGAGAGGACTTGGCTTTTTCTCAATGAGCTTCTTTACCTCCAGGCGATCAAGCAGGCGCGATACATCCGAATTCTTATCCATCATACGCGATTTAATGGCGGTGCCCGATATACCTTCCGGGTATTGTCCTTTTAGGATGCGCAGTATATTAAACTGCTGCAGGGTAATTCCATACGGCTTGAAAAAAGTCTGGTACCGGTCAACGATCCAGTGCGAAGTAAAGATCACGTTGATGACAGCGCGTTGCAGCGAGTTACGGAATTTGGGCTGACTGATTTCTTCCTCGATTTTCATAGTACTACTCATTTTACTTTTGCTTGTGTGATTTTCGTTACTGCGTTTTGTTCAATTCAATTTTGCAGTTGATCTCCACTTCATTGCCAACCACCAATCCACCCGACTCAACTGTTTTGCTCCACTTCAAACCGTAATCCTGGCGGTTAATCTTGCCACTGAGTTTGAAGCCTGCCTTCTCGGTACCGAATGCTTTTACAGTTCCTCCATATACTACCTGAAAGGTAACAGGTTGTGTAACATCGCGCATCGTGAGGTTGCCCTTCAGTATATATTTGGTTCCCTCTTTAACGAGGTCGCCCTTAAATTTTAGCTCCGGAAATTTTTCAGCATCGAAGAACTCGTCACCCTTCAGGTGCATATCACGCTTCTCATCACCGGTATAGACCGATGCTGTGCGTGCAGTAAACTCAACATTGGCTCCGTTAAAATCAGCAGCCTTGCTCGTTACCTTGCCGTCAAAGTCTGTAAAATTACCTTCTGTTTCAGAAACCACCATGTGCGCCACGCTAAAGCCAATGCGCGTGTGAGGCTTATCGATCGTCCACACGGTTTGCGCCAGGGTAACTGCCGGCAGTACCAGCAGGGCCAGTAAAGTATGTATACTTCTCATAGAGGGTCTTCTATAGTACGTATCTGGGTAAAAACGGATACAGTTTATCTTTAACGATGAAACCGTATGGTAAGATAAAGAAAAAAAATCGGGCCCTGGGCCGGCTACATGGCTAGGTAAAAATCGCGCGTCAGGTTTGTGTACGAATCATCCCACACGGTATTGTGACTGTATAGCAGAATTTCGCCTGTATCCATAGCGGCAACCGGTATACGTGCGAATGCCAGCAACCAGCGTTCAATGGGTTTAGCCTGGCGTGTGCGGAAACTCCATTGACGCGTACAATACAACCCATGTTGCGAAGCAAGTTCAATAAACTGCAACCCCTCGGTATAGGGAAGTATAACCTGGAAACTTCCATCCGGTTTTAGCAGGCGTGTTACAGCACCGAGTAATTCTGTAAAACTCAGCATCACCGTATGTCGTGTTTGCAGTCGTCTTTTATCAGGCGGCTCCTGGCTGTTGATGAAGTAGGGTGGATT
>DJFR01000089.1:0-1016 GCA_002432545.1 Flammeovirgaceae bacterium UBA5867
TCTATATCGGTTTCGTCCTGGTTGCGAATGCCGTCTGTGCAGGTGGCAACAATGAGGGGGTTCTCCTGTTCCATCAAACACGATGTTAACAACAAGGCAAGTATACATGTATAGAGTATATTTCGCTTCATGCGGGATAAGTCGTTATTAAAAGAGTATATATCCTAAACCGATGTTAATGTTAAACAGGTAATAACCTGCCAGACTCTGGTGTACACTGTAGCCGGAATATTCCTGCACGTTCCAGTCGTCTTCCACTTCGGTGAGAAAGTTTGTCGGTACAAATGCCCAGCCGAATTCAACACCAGTTTTCAGCAACAGGTTTTTGGCAAGCATACTTTGCCTGCCAACACCAAATGATACTGCCGGGTACATAAAGTCATCGCGAAACTGTTTGGCTGTTGACTTCTTATTGTCGTACGTATTTGTTCGCGTTACAAAGATGTTGATAGCTCTATAGTAGCCAATGGGCGGCACCGATGCTGATCCTGCAAAGTCGTAAAACTTCAGGTGCAGGCCGAGGGCTTGTCCTTTTACTACATCATACTCATCGGTATTATACTCTACGCCATCAATTTCAGATGGTGCACTGGTATAGTACGCGCGTGTAGTACCTACAATCGGCATACTATATGAAACGCCCAGGCTAACGCGTTTTTGAATCAAATACTCCAGCGTAACCTGCGGACGAACGTTAAACGCAAAGCGATTTACTTTTTGCGTGCGTGCATCATCGCCACCCGGGTTTACCAACACGGTGTTGTTCATGTTCATCACAAAAAATGCCGGTGTGGGGTTTGCATCGGCAAAGATGGTAAAGCGTTTACCCATATAGCCGGGTACTTGTGCTGCCGCAGCAAACACATTTACTAAAAGCACAAGCGTATATATAATTCTCATTGCTTTACTTTTTTCAGTTGAAAGAGTGTATAGTATATATTCGATTGCAACAACGACCGCGTGTCGCGCATGTTCATGGTGCGTACATCTACAAGCTCCAGCGCTTGTGTGCGTAC
>DJFR01000089.1:1129-5312 GCA_002432545.1 Flammeovirgaceae bacterium UBA5867
TCATTATATATAGGGCTAACGCGGGCATCTTCAAAACGCATCTGTTCATCGATCCAGTCGTTGAGGATGCTGTTGCTTTGCATCACATTTACCCGGGCCGATGAAAGATTATTCGGGTTGATGATGTCGGCCTTCATGTTAAGCTTTACGGCTGCATCCCATATTTTCTGATCTATCTGTGTGAGTACTTCTTCCGATTCAATGTGGCGCATCTTCTGGCGCTTGCGGGTATCTATCTTCTTGTACATCGGGTTTACTACCACCACCTTATCTACATTGAGCAGCTTCTTGTCTCTTGCTCTTTTCTTTTTCTTGCGGAACGAATTTCCGTTATCTTCTTTGTCGGCAAGCGCTATCTGTCTGTCCAGGATCTCAAAGAATGCAGCGTTGTTTTTAAATCCGGTAAAGGCGTGTTGCGTGTAGGGGTACCGTAAGCCCGCTATTTCTTTGTCGGATGCATTGCGCAGAAATTTCTTTTCAAGATCATACGCATCTTTGTCGAGTGAGCGAATTACATCGTTCAGCATCACGGCAATCTCTTTGTTGTCGGGCTCCTCTTCCAGACATTTATAGAGATGGCGTATGGCGAGTACACTTACTTCATAAGACGACTGAAGTTCGAAGAACATACCGAGTCGCTGCGGGTCGCCCGACCACTCGCTCTTTTTAAAATCAAAATGATCGTTGAGTTTATCTTTTGCCAGGCCGTACAATGCTTTGGCTATAATCTGTTTCAGGTATACGGATTTAGGCTCCTCTTCCTGCAAACTGGTAGCCAGTAATATAGCATCGAAGTAACGATGTTCCAGCAGGTATAAACGGCAGAGTTCAAAGCGTGCCAGCTTGCGGTTCTTTTCAAATATACTCTTGGCTAACCTAAAATGCTTACCGCCTTTGGCGTTGTTAAATTTAACAGCTATAGCTTCTCTGCGCTTGCGTATGTTGGGGTGCGAGTAAAGCGTATCGTTGTAATCTTCTATAGCCTGTATCGGGTCTACCTTGCGAATTACAAGTGTATCCGGAAATATATACTTGCCTGATTCATAGTAGCGCTTGTTAAAATATACCCAGCTCAACGGCAAATCGGCATACTTTAATACGTTAAATACATTTTGAATAGAGTCTTTGGTATATACCGACTTGTTATAGATCTCTGCTCCTTCCAGGTCGGCTTCCATTTCAAGTTCTTTGGAGAACGAACTCTTCGCAAACATTTTTGCTTCGCGCGACAGCTTGCGATAATCTTTAGACCGATCTATATCGATGTTGGTAACGTAACGGTTAATGACGTGCTTCTTCTGGTAGTGCACTACTTCGTGTGCGAGTACAAAGGCCAGTTGCGCTTCACTCTCCAATCGCGCCAGCAAACCGAGGTTTACGAATATAATTCCGTTGTTGGTAGTAAACGCATTGGGTATAGCAGACTTCACGGTATATACACGAATCTTGCCCTGCAGCTCCGGGTATGGTTTCAGTATTTCTGCGAGTACATCGGCCGTATATAGTGTAATGTCATCGTTGAACAATACGTTACCACTGGTGAGAAATTCATCGAGACTGAACGTACTTTCGAGGTAGAATGTCTTTTTGTTTCTGCGGTCGCGTTTGTTCTTGGCGGCCGACATGTTGGTAACTTCCGTGGCAAACTTGCTGGCCGAAAGTTCTGTAAAGTCTTTGGGAACGAGCCCTTGCGGCACAAGTGTTTTATAGTGATTAAAGTCCTGTGCGTTGGTTAGTACACAACATGCTGCCACGAGGACAACTGCCAGATAGCGTCTCATAGGTAGATTAGAATCGGATACAAGTTTCCGAACATTTTCCGTTACCGCCAATGGCCTCTCCTTACGATGTATGATTATTGTTGTGTTTGCACGGATCTCTGCTCAATACTTATCACTTCCAAAAACGTTGCATGCAAACATACCCCGTATACTGCGATAAAGGAGCAGCAACATTAATGTGGACTTATTCTAAAAACGATGCTGCATGGTATCGCGCACCGAAATTGGTGTATACTTGTTCAGAAAGTAAATCCAACTGTATCGCTATGGGCCGTTTGCATTTTCAAACACCGGCACAAATACCCGGAGACTTTCATGTAAGGGAAAATCAAGAAAACACTGTGTATGCATAAATTGATTGAAAACACTTTCATTAGCATGTTACCCACAACACAGGAGCCGTGGTTTGAAAATCTGATCGCGGACATCGATGTTCAACAGCCTGCGCTGTATACTGATGATGATGACGAAAACGTGAGAGCTCTTTACCAGCACGCCATTGCCGGTAGCTATGGAGATGTGCTCAAGACTATTCGGAAAGAAGCCACGCAGGTATTGATTAAAAATGTTGTACTGAAATTTTTACAGGAAGTTATAGACCGAAATGCTCTTCCTGATACATTGGCATTTGCACTTACCCCATCAACCATTCTTGTGTGGGCAGAGATTGATGACGATGACGAGACCCGCGAGGATAATCTTCTGATGGCAGAGACAAAAATGAATGTGTACGCCAGCCAATTCAATCTGAGTATAGATACGCTGGTGGTTGAAAAAAGTGATCTGCTACAGGTGCCCGATCATTACATTAAAATTAAAAGAAGCTAACAGGGGGCTGCCTCCGAATATATACTCCCTCATATTTCTGTTTGCAGAATATAATATATATGCCTGGCAAAGTTATATGCTAAACGCATTCAGACTTCACCAGGCATACCCCATACGCACAAGTATGTTTATCGACAACAATTCTTAAAAATTTACTGCTCTTTTAAACTGCGTGCCGGGTTGGCCATGGCCGCACGAAGGGTTTGCGTGGCGATGGTGAGCAGTGCGGCAGTCAACACAATTACACCGGGAAGCACAATCATCCACCAGCTGATCGTTACCTTATAGGCAAAATCCTGCAGCCACCGGCTGGTTAAATAGTATATCATCGGGAAGGCAAACACGCAGCTTACAGCAATAAGCTTCACATAGTTTTTGCAAAGCAACAACACGATGTTAAATACGGTTGCACCCAATACTTTGCGTACGCCAATTTCTTTGGTACGTTTTACCATGGCGAGCGATGCCATACCAAACAACCCGAGACTGGCTACGCTAATGGAAATGATGCTGAACACGCTGAGTAATTTTCCGAACAATTCATCAGCGCGGTATTGTTCTTCAAAGAAGCGATCCATGAAATAATATATAAACTGATCGTTGGGATAGTGCCTGCGCCAGATCTCTTCCAATGCTGTTAAGTAATTTCCTTCGCGCGATTGCACGTTGAATGAATAGTATCCATACTCATGCGGATGCCGGTGATAGAATATAACAGGCTCCACCGCCTTGCGTACCGATTCATGATGATAGTCTTTCCATATACCAACAATTGTTACGGGCTTGTTATCGCTGGTAAGTATAGTTGTGTTTACAGCATCGGTTGGTGTTGTATAGCCCAGTGCGCGTGCCGCTGTCTCATTGATAACACACGTAATACCTTTACCCGACTCCTGACTGTTAAAGTTACGACCACCGAGCAGTGTCATGCCGAATGTTTCCTGGTATCCTTCGTCAATCCACATGATCCAGAACGACTGTTTCTTTTCGTTCTCGGAGCCAACCGCATGTATACCCTCATCGTGGAAACGTATCTCCTGCCCCGGTATATTCATAGACGCACTGCCTGATTTGAATGCTGCCTGGCGCAGTACATCTTCGCGGAAGGAAGTGAAGCGCGTATAGCGCAGTGAATCTGAATTGGTAGAAGCCGGTGCACGCAGGCTGATGGTTTGGCCGGCACTGAAACCGGAATCAAACTCGTGCATGAATTTAATTTGTCTGCCCGCTATAAAGGTTATACCCACAATGGCAACAGCAAGAAACATCTGGAATATCATAAGCCCCTGGTGAAGTATATTTGCTTTTCCTTTACCGGTACCGAGTTTATTCTTGAGAATCATAACCGGTTTATACTTCGATATAAAGTGTGCCGGGTAAAATGCAATAAGCGTAGTGCCGGCTATAAATGCAGTGGCATATAGCAACCACGAAGTAAAGCTGATCGAGGCAAACGTTATGCTCGTGAACAGCAACCCCGAGAGCGGACCAGTAAACAGATGATACAAGCCGAAGCCGATGCAAAACGTTACCACGGAGAGGATACACGCTTCGAGGATAAACTGACCGCTGAT
>DJFR01000089.1:5433-9839 GCA_002432545.1 Flammeovirgaceae bacterium UBA5867
GTTTTATTTATACCCGGTTTTATTTCGCCTGCCAGTGTAGTAGAAGTATGCAGATCAAGTAACGGACGCAATTCATAACGTGCTGTGTGGCCGCGATCTTTCAAACTGCGAATGTGCTCGGTAGCCATGCGGCTGAGTTCATTGTTGATAGCTGCTATATCGGCAGCATTCTCTCGAAGCTTTACGAATGTGAATGTCCACGGAAAACTGAAGTCACCATCTTTAGACACCCATCCATAGAACGGCATAGTTGACCATGACAATAAGAAATCAAAATCGATGGAACTGTTGGCCGGTATATCTTCAAACACCCCGGTAATGGTAAAGGGGAGTCGCTCGTTGAAGTAAATTGTTTTACCAACCGGATCGGCATCCCCAAAATATACTTTCGCCTGCGACTGCGAGATCATCACCGCTTTGGGCGGGATCAACGAATTATCGGCCGAGCCACTAATGATCTTTACATCAAACACCTTAAAGAACGAGCTGTCTACAAACAACATGTCCTGGTCTACAATGCGCACATCTTCGGTAAACACATAGGCCTTTTCATTATATACCCGGGTAACAGCTTCGATCTGCGGTATATACTCGCCAGCAAGCAGGGCAGTGCGATCGTGCGTACGCGAACTTTGCAACACAGGTTGTCCCTGCTGATATTCATAATAGTCGATACGGTAAATTTGAGCAGCGTCTTTATAGAAAGTATCGTAACTGAACTGATACGCAACGTACCCGGTAAGCGCCATAAAAAGTGCAATGCTCACCGAAAGACCAACAACATTTATAGATGTGAACAACTTATTACGAAGCAGATTGCGGACAGCCGTTATCCAGTAATGTTTTAGCATGGGTAGTGATTATAGTTCGCTATATTGCTTATACAAGTTACAGCAATTATTATATACGGCAACAAGGAGTAAGAAGCAAGGAGTAAGTCCGGAAGTCGGAAAGTCAGAAAGTCGGGAAGCATTTTTACTCGCAGCTCAGGGCTCGTACCTCGAAGCTATTTCCAGCAGCCAGAGGCTTGAAGCCTGAAGCTTTTTTTCTCAAAGCTCGCAGCTATTTCACTATATTGCACGCTACAGTTTATAACATCTACCCCTGCTTATGCCTGTTTCCAAAAGTTATGTCTCGGTTCTGCTTCGTGCAACGCTTGTTATTTTTATGTGTGCAGGTTTGGGCTTGTTCCAGGCTAATGGACAAGACCAGCAAAGAGAACGTCCACGTGTAGATAAGTACAAAGCCAAGCTTCGCGAAGCGGATAGCCTTAACGTTGAGCGCAAGCGTAACGTTGTAAAAACCGATGTACTCGGATTTATGGTAGGCTACTACAATGTTACTTTCGAGCGACTGGCCCGCACGGCTCCACGCAGTGTACTGGCCACGGTAGAGTATGCAAATTTTAAGTACGAGGAATTCGACTTCAAGGGTATATCGTTCATGCCTGCCTTACGCTACTATATATTAAAGAAACGCGTACCTCCCGCCGGACTTTATGCCGAGCCGTTTCTGATCTACTCCGATTACAAAGTATTCGACAATAACCAGATGATTAGTGCACACATCGATCAGTTAGGCGGTGGTCTTCACGGTGGGTATCAATGGGTAATTGCCGATAAAATTACCATCGACTGTTTCCTGGGCGGTGTATATGTGGAGACATCTGTTAAGGGAGGTTATGTGAGTCAGGAAGCCATTCGTTCATTCCAGGTTGTAGCCGGTGTCAATGCCGGCATTCGTTTCTGATTTGTCGTAGTACACCCGCTAGTATGTCGTTATCGCACCTGCTTCTTTTGAGAGGGCAACTGTATCTTCGTGTATATAAAATCCAGTGGCACTGAGAGCACAAAGAAGACACAGAGGGACACAAAGCATATATATAGCCTCTGTGTAACTCAGTGCCTTCTCTGTGTCCTCTGTGCAATTGGATTTAAAAAACGACACACTATGAAAAAGATAATTCCCTTCCTCTGGTTCAACAGCGAGGCTGAAGAAGCAGCACGATACTATACTTCTATCTTTAAAAACTCGAAGATCAAAAGCACCACACATTATCCCGAAGGCGGCATGCAGCCTGCAGGTACAGTCATGACGGTTGCCTTCGAGCTAAATGGTGAAGAATTTACCGCGCTCAATGGCGGACCGCATTTTAAATTTACCGAAGCTATATCTTTTGTAGTACAATGCGATGACCAGGCAGAACTCGACTCCATGTGGGACAAACTTTCTGCCGGAGGCACTATACAACAATGCGGCTGGCTGAAAGATAAATATGGTGTATCGTGGCAGATCGTTCCTGCCAATCTTGATAAACTTCTCGATGGCAAAGATCCAGTACGCGTTAAACGTGTTATGGATGCAGTTATGAAAATGGTAAAGCTGGATATAAAAACCATGCAGGATGCTTACAACGGGTGAGCATATATATGCAACGATGCATGAACGTGATATATAACCTGATTCTCCCATGAAAAAAGACACCACCATCGCTATCCCCAAAACAGTTGATGAATACCTGGCATCATTACCGGAAGATCAGCAGGAGGCACTACAAAAAATTCGTGAGGCTATAAAAGCGGCAGCACCGAAAGCCGAAGAAGTTATCAGCTACCAGATACCAACCTATAAACAGAACGGTCCGCTGGTACATTTCGCTGCATTTAAAAATCATCTGTCACTCGTAGTAGTGAGTAAATCTATAGCAACACTTTTTGAAAAAGAACTCACGCCCTTCAAGAGTTCCGGTCGCACAATTCACTTTACCCCAGAGAAACCGATTCCTGCTACATTGGTGAAGAAGATTGTGAAGGAACGAGTGCGGGAGAATGGGAGCGTGAGATAGAAGTAAAAAGTAAGAAGTAAGAAGTCCGGAAGTCGGTAAAGTCCGGAAGTCCGAAAGCATTTACTCGTATCTCATAGCTCATACCTCGAGGCTATTTCCTGCAGCCAGCCCCTCCAGCTATTTTCAAACAATGTGTATCTCATACGGCTGTCCTTCGGTGTGGTCGATGACGCGTACGTTTAATTGCATGGCGAGAGGTTGTAATTGTTTTACGAGGTCCTTCTTGCTGTCGCGGGAGGCGAGGTGTATTTTGTTTACATCTGAAAATTTAAGGTAGCCATCGTATACTTCTTTGCGCAGCACAGTTGAACCGGCCCGGTGATTCATTGTTTGTGATACGTTACTTTTTTTGATGAAGATATACTCGATCTTGTCGAATGTACCGCGTTCGCCATTCTTCATGCCGAGTATCCATACATAATCGAAAAACACTTTTTTATCAAGATCTATACGAAGCCGGTAATGTGTTGTGAAAATTACGACAGCACACACAAATAAAAAGATTCCCAACCATAGCTTGACAAAAACTATAATGACAGACATCAGCACAAGGGCAGCACCTGCAATCATGATCATGCCCGAGAAATAAGCAGAGGTTTTCAGATCTATTATGCGCATGGTAGTAACAGTGGCAGGAAATATATACTTAGTTACGAAAAAAATCTGACAGATCAAAATGAAGGGCCGCTGGCTTCAAGCCACTGGCTGCAGGAAATAGCCTCGAGGTACGAGCCATGAGCTACGAGCAAAAAAACTTTCGGACTTTCCGACTTCCGGACTTTGGACTTTAACTACTTCTTACTTCTTACTTCTTATAATAAACTATATTTACCTAACAACACCGATCTATGGCTAAAACTACTACTGCTAAAAAGACT
Organism: Flammeovirgaceae bacterium UBA5867; assembly: GCA_002432545.1. Classification (GTDB taxonomy): domain Bacteria; phylum Bacteroidota; class Bacteroidia; order Cytophagales; family Cyclobacteriaceae; genus Ohtaekwangia. The sequence goes on from DJFR01000089.1 coordinate 9,157, forward strand.
GTTGCAAAAGCTGCTGATAAGAAAATTACGGCTAAGGAATTTATTGCGCGATTGAAAGAACATCAGTCGGATGACGAGCGGAGAAAGATTGAACGTTATTTCAAATCTGAAGATGAGTATAGCAAAGGCGATAAGTTTATAGGTGTTCGCATGGGACAAGTGTTTGCCCTGGCGAAGGAGTTTATGGAAATGGAATTGGATGAAGTAGAGAAACTCCTGGAACATGCTATACATGAAGTTCGCGTAGGTGGTGTAAGTATTATGGACTTCCAGGCTCGTCAGAAAAAATTACCGGAGACAAAACGAAAAGCTTTATTCGATCTTTATATTAAACGTCACGATCGTATTAATAACTGGGACTTTGTAGATCGCTCTGCTCCGTATGTAGTAGGCGGCTATTTATACGACAAGCCCCGCGATATACTCTATAAACTTGCGCGTTCCAAAAATATGTGGGAGCGCAGAACGGCTATTGTCAGTACCTACTTCTTTATACGACAAGGTGATGTAGCCGATACATTTCGCATAGCCGAGATGTTGCTTGGCGATGAACACGATCTCATTCACAAAGCAACCGGCAGCTGGCTCCGCGAAGCCGGAAAGAAAAGTCCTGAACAACTATTAGTCTTCCTCGACAAACACGCTGACACGATGCCGCGCACTGCACTTCGCTATGCCATTGA
>DJFR01000089.1:9963-22429 GCA_002432545.1 Flammeovirgaceae bacterium UBA5867
TGAGAGGAAAAGAAGCTATTAAAAGAGCTGCTGGCTTCGGGCGGTTGGTTGCTGGAAGAGAAATATACAGATGCGCGGAGACAATTTTGTGTGATATTTTTTTTGTCGTATTCGCCCCGTTTAAATGTCGCTTTTGCATATCCGGCAGTATGCTGCACGGGTGTACTTTTACATCATTAAACAACGAAACATTTAAACGTTAAACTAAAACATTATAGATTATGGAAACTGCAACAATTCAACAACCAGGAACATCTTCCAAAGCTGCACTCTGGACAGGCCGCATCATCAGTGGTCTATGTATACTCTTTTTACTCTTTGATGCTATCATGAAGATAATTCGTGAATCGCACTCTGTAGAAGGCACCACACAACTCGGTTTCTCCGACAGTGCCGTAATACCAATCGGTGTTGTGCTGCTCATCTGCACCATCCTCTATATTATACCACGTACTGCTGTTATTGGCGCTATATTTCTGACGGCCTACCTCGGAGGTGCTACGGCCATCATGGTGCAAGCCAAACTCCCTATATATTTCTCGATAACCTTCGGAGTACTGGTGTGGATCGGACTATACCTACGCGATGCGAGAGTACGCACACTCGTGCTCGGAAGCGAGAAATAGCTATGCGATAAGGCTTCTGGTTGCTGGCTGCTAGCTACAGGAAGATACTGCTAAACGATACATATCTTGTACCGCGCAGCTGTATCTCCCTGCAACCAGAAGCCTGTAGCCAGCAGCCTTTTTTCTTCTCACAGCTCACACCTCAAAGCTCGCAGCTACTCCGATCGGAGTGACTTTACCGGGTTAGTCAAACCCGATTGAACCGCCTGCACACATATAGTAGCCAGGGCAATGCATAACGCTATACCACCGGATAGCACAAAAATCCACCACGAGAGTTCTATTTTAAAAGCAAACTTCTGCAACCACAGGTACATAGCATACCCGGCCAACGGTGTGGCTATACAAAACGAGATCAGCACAAGCCTGAGAAAATCCTGCGACAGCAGTCGTACAATGTTTGTAACGGTAGCTCCCAGCACTTTGCGTATACCAAATTCTTTGGTGCGCTGCTCGGCTGAGAACATTACCAGCCCTAACAATCCCAAACACGAAATAAGAATCGCGAGTATGGCAAATGCATTTGAAAGTCGTGTTACAACCTGTTCATTCCGGTATAGCTTCTCATACTCCTGGTCTAGAAACTGGTATGCAAAAGGAAAATCGGGGTTGATTGTTTTATATACCTGGTCAAGGCTGGCCAGTGCCTCTTTTGTTTTACCGGGCTCAGTGCGAACCATAATTACTCCGAAATACTCATACTCTTTTACATCTACAATGAGCGGCTTTATAGGTTCATGCAATGAATGGGTGTGGTAATCTTTTAATATACCTATAATATGTCCTTTCTTCTGCCACGCTGATATCCACTTGCCAATCGGATCTTTTATTCCCATTTGTTTCACAGCTTCTTCATTGATCATAAATGCAGCAGTATCGGTAGTAACTTCCCTGGAGAAACCGCGTCCTTCCGCAATTTTCAGATTCATGATCTTCAGGAAATCAAAACCAACAGATACAGGTTTGAATCCAACGGAAGTTCCTTTCTCTTTTCCTTCCCATTTTATAGCATCATCCTCTATATCATTTGTTTCGGCAACACCGTCCTGGTCATCCACAACAAAGCCCATCGCATGTGGTGCTTCGCTGCTGCGATCTACCAGGGCTATACCTGGCATTTTCTCAGCCATATTCTTAAAGGCTAAATATTTATCCTGCTTGGATAGTGTACCTTCTATACGTATATAGATCAGGTTTTCACGATCGTAGCCAAGATGCGATGTCTGTATATAGCTTGTCTGTCGTGATATAACCATAGTAACAATCAACAGCACAATGGAAATAGAGAATTGAAAAACAGCAAGTCCTTTACGGAACCAAAGGGCACTGTTGGTAAAGCGCATCACGCCTTTCAAAATGCGAACCGGTTTTAAAGATGACAGAAATAAAGCCGGGTAACTGCCCGCTACTATACCGGTAAAGATCACGAGTGCTGGCAATAGAAACCACGATGAGCGATCGGCAAGAGGAGAAACAATTTGTTTTCCGGTAAAGACATTGAAGACAGGTAACAACGCATGCAACAATACCAGCGACAGCAGCAATGCCAGAAATGAAAGTACGATGGACTCACCAAAGAACTGCCCGATGAGACTGCCGCGTGTCGAGCCGATCACTTTGCGTACACCAACTTCTTTAGCACGTTTCACCGAGCGTGCTGTAGAAAGATTCATAAAATTGATACACGCAATGATGAGTATAAATACAGCAACACCACTGAATATACGTATATATTCGATGCGTCCGCCTGCAGGCTTTCCATTTACAAAATTAGCTACCAGGTATTGATCACGATAAGGCTGCAGGCCAAGCTCTATTTTAAAAGGCTCGTTCTTGTCCAGCTGCGTTTGTACAAAACGGTTGATCTTCGCTTCCACGCTTTTAACATCAGCACCTTCGCGTAGCTGTAGCGTTGTAAGAACATTACCGGATGCCCAGTCAAGCCGCGTCATGTGCGATTCCCAGTTGATGAGAAAATCAAATTTGAGTGAACTGTTAACCGGTACATCTTCAAACACCGCAGTAACTACAAAATCAATACGGTTCTCATAACGTAAACTTTTACCAATGGCATTCTGCGGTGTATCAAAAAACATGGCGGCCATTTTCCGGGATATAGCTATACCACTCAAGTCGGCCAATGCTGTTTTTTCATCACCGGCTATTACCGGGTAATCAAACATGCTGAAAAAATCTTTGCCGGCACGCGAGCCTTCCAGCTTGTGAAGCTTCTCTCCTACCTGAAATGTTTCCGAATGGCCCCACGGAAGCCCATACCCGGTAGCATAGAAATTTATATACTGTACTTCAGGCACAGCCGCCTGTATATCAGCCAGCGGAATATAGGTTCGATTCTCGCGATAGCGAACGGGCGTTGTGTATGATCCGGTAACAGAACTGTTGGTACGTACCGTCTGGTATATATTATAGAGACGATCTCCGTTTGCATGGAAATTATCAACACCGCGTTCATCGTTCACCCATAGAAAAATGAAGAGGCAGCACGTCATGCCGAGGGCAAGGCCTGTAATATTGAGGAATGAAAACATTTTATACCGGCTCACGTTGCGTGCAGCAACAACCAGGTAATGCTTATACATATTCATAGACAGAAAGGGGGTTGAGGTGGACGATGATCTTTTTTTTATAGCAAAAGGTTTTATAAAACCCAGCACGTTATAGATATAGTCTTGCCGCGCTTTTTTGATACCGAACTTCTCTACCTGGTAGTCAAATTCTTCTTCCAGGTCGCCTTGTATTTCTTCGCTTACATGCGAAGCGCAATACCATTGCAGCAAGCGTGTAGCCCACCGTGGTGGAACCGGTTTAGTATAACGCTGTTTCATAAATCAGTAATGAGTTTCATAGACGAAGGCAACAAATTCCAAAGGTTGGTGCGCACCACTTGTATATCTCGAAGTGTCTGTCGCCCATAAGCAGTAACCGAAAAAATTCTTTTACGCCTGCCACCACGTTCGGGTGTCGGGTCGCCCATGCGCGAAGAGATCATGCCTTTATCTTTGAGGCGATGCAATGCAGCATGCACCTGGTTAAGTCGCACACTCCGGCTGGTTTGCTCTATAATTTCGTGTGTGATGTTTACACCATACGCCTGGCGATCGAGCATAGCCACCACCAGTAATACAATCTCTTCAAACTCTCCGAGGTACGTTCGTTTCATAGGACAGGAGTTATTTACTCTATTTTTGCTGACCAAATACCCGGCCATTACGAAAACATCGTTTCCGAAAGGATTTCAAACTTTTACAGGAAACACAAAACAATGATCCGTCCGGAAACACTACACATTCGTCCGTAAGCGGAGTGATGTATGCAGGATACCTTACATCCTGATGTTGTATTCATGACGATGTTTTACATTTAGATAATTTCTTCAGCATGAGTGTTCCTCCTAACCGCATTCTCAGCGCACTTCTTACAGTAGCCATCACGTTGGTATGGCTCGTGAACGGGTTGTTCTGCAAAGTGCTAAACTACGTACCTCGTCATCGCATGATCGTTGCCCGCATCCTGGGCGAAACACATGCGCCAATACTTACCACTCTAATTGGACTATCGGAAATTCTGATGGCTGTATGGATCGTAAGCGGAATCAGGTCCCGCTGGTGTGCCATCGCTCAGATTACAGTTGTAGCGCTTATGAATGTACTCGAATTTATACTTGTGCCCGATCTTCTACTGTTCGGAAGGCTCAACGCTGTGTTTGCAACTATATTTATTATGATCGTATATATACAGGAGTTTGTATTCCATAATAATCATGGCTTGCCGTATATATTTGGTCGTAGCAGCAAATAATCATGAGTTATTGATTCACCAATGTTATCGTTCCTTAAAAATCATCCCTTTGCCGTTGAAGCCTTCTTTGATACATCGCTGGTATTAACCTATGCGGTGCCGAAGGAAATGCTTATACCATTATTACCGGAATGTCTTACACCCGATACCTTCCAGGATCGCTGGGCATTTGTGGCAGTAGCCATGGTAAAAACAAAAGACCTCCGTCCGAAAGGATTTCCTTCATCGCTGGGAAACGATTTTATACTTACCGGCTATCGCATCTTTGTACGCTACACTACCAGCCAGGGTAAGCGCCTGCGCGGGTTATATATACTCCGTTCCGAAACAGACAAACCACGCATGAGTTTTTTCGGAAATATATTTACTCACTATAACTACCTGACAACCGATATAAATTTTACAACCAACGGTTCCGTTGCAACGGTAACATCAGTCCAATCAAAGCTAAAGGTTATAGCCGACCTGAACGATATAAAGGATATACCGCTACCACCCGGCTCGCCTTTTCACGAATGGAAAGAAGCCAGGCGATTTGCCGGACCGCTGCCTTTTACCTTTACATACAATGCGGCAACGAAAGAGGTGCTGATTATAGAAGGTGTGCGCGAAGATTGGACACCACAACCGGTGCGCGTCATTCATCATGAGTCGGGATTTATCGATCAACTCAATCTTCACCCGATTGTACTCGCCAATGCTTTTGTAATTTCTGATATACCCTACTACTGGAAAAAAGGAAGAATTGATCTATGGAAACCTTAACTCGAAAACCGTTTCAAGGCGTGATCAACATCATCCGGTTCAACTGGCATTTCTATGTCATTGCGTTTGTGCTGATCGCTACACTGGCTATTGCTAATTCCTTTCTGGCTGAAGATATGCAATGGATCATTACCACGTTGATCTCGCTTGCTACACTCAGCATCGTTATTTCACTAGCCATCTCATACTATATTTACGACTATTCTGATATTTATAGTCTCGACTGGTTGCAGGCAATTAACATTCCAGCCGGAGCGAACCTTGTTAATATTCATGCAGGGTTTGACGAAACCAGTCACCTGCTTGCCAGGCTATATACTTCAAGTACGTTGCAGGTATTTGATTTCTACGATCCGCTTAAACACACCGAAGTTTCCATCGAGCGGGCACGCAAGCTATACGAAGCTTACCCTGGCACAAAAAAGATCGAGACTACCGCCATACCGCTGAAAGCCAACAGCGCAGACTATATATTTAACATTTTTGCTGCACATGAAATACGAAACGCTTCCGAACGTGTCTCATTTCTTAAACAATTGCACACCAGCATAACCCCAACAGGTCGCGTTGTTGTACTTGAACACATGCGTGACCTGCCAAACTTTATAGCCTACAACATCGGGTTCTTTCATTTTCATTCACGTGCAGAATGGAAGCGCAATTTTACCGATGCCGGTTTTACGCTCGAACACGAACTTACACTCACACCTTTCCTGGCATTATTTATCCTTGGTAAAAACTCATGACGCTCCATATTAAAATAGTTGGCAGCCTGCTGTTGCTGCTCGCACTGATGCACGTTGTTATACCGCGATACTTCAACTGGACACAATCACTCTCGGGACTGAGTCTCATCAATAAACAGATCATGTATGTACATACGTTCTTTATTGCGTTCATGGTCTTACTCATGGGACTGCTTTGTATTTATAGCGGTAACGAATTGGTAAACTCTCAACTCGGCCAACATATATCACTGGGGCTTTTCATCTTCTGGTTTACGCGGCTGCTGTTCCAGTTCTTCGTATACTCTCCAAAAGTATGGCGCGGCAAAAAACTCGAGACATTCGTTCATATTGTTTTTGCCCTGCTGTGGAGTTACTTTAGTTCTGTATTCTTTATAGTATATTGGCAACAGGTATAATTTACATACCATCATGATCCGTAATTCTAAATTTACACCGGTGCTACTGGTTGCCTTCTGTTTCATCGCTACGCTTGCGCACGCACAAAGCGACCAGGCCGTTATCGTTAAAGTGCTGCATAATTTATCGTTGACGCGCGACAGTATAGATTCCGAGTTTAGCGTTACCAAACCACATCCTGAAAACAAAAACGCCACGATTGTTCTGTTAGCACTTCCGCAAGGCGATGATGAAGATTTTCAAACCTACGATACTTACCTGATGGTTGTCGATACAGAGACCGGTGCTATACTATATTCGCTTCTTGAAGAAGAGCGCTATACTTCGGATGCCATTCGGTTGACGGGAATTCAAATCGACACTGCACCCTATCGCCTCGCCACGAATGTGCGTGCTATAGGTATACGTGCTAGCTATACCGGTAGCTCACGACCAAATCCGTTTGGTGAAGAAACCTTGTCGTTATATATCCCGCAAGGCAAAACATTTTTAAAAGTACTTGACGATTTTGTTACCTACCAATCAACCGGTGAATGGGATACTAATTGTGCCGGAAATTTTTCAACAAGCAAAAGCGTATTGATAATATCAACTGAAAAAACAAATAGCTATAACAATATACAGGTAAACACAAAAACAACTGACACTGAAAATATACCACAAAACGAAGACTGTATATCAAAAGACATCGAAACAAAATCAAGCCACAAACTAATTTTTAACAGTAAAGAGAATCAATATCGCTCCAACAAGAAATAAATCGAAGTATCTGTTGCAACGCTCACCGCAATCTCATATAGTATAAATATACTATTTTAGAATCCACAGCTCGCACCTGAAAGCGCATAGCTTCAAAAAAGTCATTCTCCCGTTACACAAACGAAACAATTGCATAAAACGAGTGTGACATTTTAACTATACATTTGCCCGTCTGTCGCGCGAATTGAAATATATTCTGCCGATATATGTATTTTTAATATCCATGTTCCACTAAACCTATTTAGCTATTATCATGAATTTTATTTCGAAATCATTACGTGGCCTGGCAGTAGTATGCGCTGCTGGTTTGCTCATCGCTGGTTGTTCCGACAACTTTATACAGGAGAACCAAAGTATAAATCTATCCGACAGTGAGCGCGCTACCGATGCAACTGCATCGTTACTGGCGGTATCACTTACAGAAGGTTTTGAAGTAGGCAGTTCAAGTCCCAAGACTGCATACGATGTATCACCGACTGGTTCATCCAGCGGAGACAACGTTACACTTCCCAGCGGCTCGTGGAATTTGTACGATGCACTGGTTGGTAATTTAGCAGGCGATCTGAAAGCAGGATCATGGTCTGCACGTATACGCAACACCGGTAAAATTACCATGTTGTTCAATGTTACTACCGGCATCAGCACGGTTACAGTAAAGCATGCCACCTATGGAAGTGATGCTGCAAGTCAATGGGGCTTGTGGTACTCTGTAAACAGCGGCAGCACGTGGACACAATCCGGTTCAAACATTACCACGACATCGTCTTTGCAGACACAAACTTTTACATTGAATGTTACCGGAACTGTGAGACTTGAGATACGCAAGCTTACCGGTTCTTCCAACCGCATCAACATTGATGATATTGTTATCAACGACAACGGTGGTGGTGGCGGTATCACTGGAAAAAAATTCCTGTTCGATGCATCACACTATGAAAATGCAGGCAGCGCTGACTGGCAGATCGATGCTGACGGAACCGAGAGTGTACCAACCTATACCGGCGGTACAACAGTTGAGACAAAGGCACAACGTTATCCTACACCTTCCTATACTGGTATAACTGCAAGCACATCGGAATCCTATTGGAAAGGTGGTATGTCTGCATGGGCTGTTGAACTTGTGAAGCGCGGACACCTTGTTGAATCTTTACCGGTCGGTACAGCTATTACCTATGGCAACGCATCGAATGCCCAAGACCTGAGTAACTATGATGTGTTTATGGTGATTGAACCAAATCGTCTTTTCACCACGGCAGAGAAAACTGCAATCATGAATTTTGTTGCCAACGGTGGCGGCTTGATGATGGTGGCGGATCACACCGCTGCGACAACCGGTGGTACAGATTCCAACGGATATAATCCGTCTGATCGTGATGGCGATGGTTTTGATTCACCGCGTGTGTGGAATGACCTGATGACGAACAACGGTATCAACAACAGCAATCCATTCGGCTTCCGTGTAGATTATGTTGATATTGATGAAGAACCCACTACCAAAGTATATACCGGCAGCAATGCAAATGCTCAGGCTGTATTGAACGGTGTAGCGGGTACTGCTAACAAGCTTGCTTTCTATGCAGGTACAACGGCTACACTATATCCTGCCAACAACAGCAGTGTACAAGGTTTATTCTGGCGCACCAGCAGCACAGTAGGAAGCAGCAACGGTGTAATGGCACTGCTGGCAACCTATAGCAACGGGCGTGTTGTGTTTGTTGGCGACAGCTCACCATCTGATGATGGCACAGGCGATACGAACGATAATCTTTTCAACGGCTGGTCTGGTGATGCTCCATCCGGCTATACATCGCACCCGGCTCTTCACCTGAACGCTTCGCTCTGGCTTGCAAAAGTTCAATAGTATATTTATAGCTATATAAATTTAAACAGGCTGCTCATTGGGGCAGCCTGTTTCTTTATACTATTTCAACTATGGGTTTCTATTGTTCTTTCAATGCATCTACCGGGTTGGATCGTGCAGCTTTAAAAGACTGAATGCCTACCGTGAGTAATGACAACGCGGTGATGAGCAAAGCAGCTTTCACAAAGAGTAAATATGTGATCTCGATGCGATACGGAAATTTCTGCAGCCACTGTTCGGCTGCAAAGTAACTTACGGGTATAGCAATAACAAAAGCTATAACAATCAGAAGCAAATAACTTTTTGACAACCCGAAAACGAGGTTCGCATCATCGGCACCAAGTACTTTACGGATGCTGATCTCTTTATACCGCTGCGATGTACTATATACTACGAGTCCGAAAAGACCCAGGCAGGCAACGAAAATTGCGAAGCCCGTAAAAAATGTAAATAGCGTAGCGAGCTTTTCTTCGGCTTTATATAGCTTATCAAAATTACCATCGAGGAAGTGATACTCAAAGGGCCATTCTGTATTAAACTTTTTCCACGTTGCTTCGAGGTGTGCAATAGTAGCGGGTATATTTTCTGACTTGATGCGAAATGCCATCGATGAATATCCTTTCGGATAAATATGCAGTACAACGGGAGATATACTTTCACGCAGGCTGTTCAAATGAAAATCTTTTACAACCCCTATAATTTTACCTTTCTTCAATGAGTCGGGGTTGTCCCAACGGTTCCATTCTACTTCGTGTTCCAGTGCGTCTTTCGGGTCGGTATGTCCCAGCATTTTGGCAGCAGCTTCGCTTACAATAAAAGCATCGTTAGCGTCAGAGGGGAAGTCTCTTGAAAAATCGCGTCCGGCAACCAGTGTAAGCCCTAGCGTTTTTACATAGTCATGATCAACCAGCAACATGGAAAGCGACAAGTCTTTTTTCGTTACGCGATCGCGTATACCATCTCCGGCAAACGCTTCACCGGGCAAGCCATATTGCAACGTAGCACCGAGTATATTCGGATGGTCGGCAAATGTATTCTTCGCTGCCTCCAGGTTCTTTTGCATATCACCACGCAGGCCTACAATCAAAACATTATCCTTGTCAAAGCCCATGTCTTTGGTACGCATATAGGTATGCTGCTCCGACACAACAAATGAAGCGATGATAAGGAGAAACGAAAGAATAAACTGCAACACCACGAGACCTTTACGCAACACAGTTTTACCCGATCGTCCTGATTTTTTATTGGACAGTATCTGTGCCGGTTTATAACCGGATATATAAAAGGCCGGGTATGCACCTGCAGCCACACCTACCAACGTGGTGGCCACCAGCAACACAATAACGAGCAACGGGTTTAGAAATATACCCGTAGGTATACTCTTCTCTGTAAAGTTATTCAATGCCGGCAATACCAGTTCGGTCATCAGTCCGCCAATCAATAACGCTATGCCTGCAATTACTACCGATTCGCTTATAAACTGGTATATAAGTTGGGAACGATACGCACCTACTACTTTTCGAACGCCTACTTCTTTTACACGGTTTACGGCACGCGCTGTAGAGAGGTTTATAAAATTGAGAATAGCGATGATCAGGATAAAGATAGCCGTTGCAGAAAGTATATAGATGGTTTGTGCATTTCCACGCACGGCTATATCCCACTTCTGATCAGAGGCGTGCAAATGTACTTTAGACATCGGCATAATGTGCGGTATATAATAGCTGCCACGATCTTTGGTAGTCGGCCAGGCATTGCGTTTTGCAAAATCTTTCAACTTGGCATCGAACGCTGCTTCATCGGTTCCTTCCTTTAGTTTGATATAGGTATGAAACTGACTCCATCCCCAGCCACGCATACGGTCCGGAATCGAGGTGAGCAGCTCTTGCATGGACAGAAAATAGTTAAGCTGCAAATGTGAATGCTCCGGAAAATCTTCAAACACAGCTGCCACTTTATAGTTCTCGTTAAACACTTGCAGCGTTTCACCTACGGCTGGTTTATCGCCAAAATATTTTTTTGCCAGCGTCTGGTTAATCGCTATTTCTTTAACATCGTGCAGTGCAGTTTCAATATCACCTTCAACGAGTTTGAGACTGAACATATCGAGCATAGCGGGATCGGCACAGCCGCCCTTGTCCTCGGTATATTTCAGATCGCCCGATTCAAACAAGACAGGAGAATTAAAATTCATGAACCTTGCGTACGCTTCTACTTCCGGATATTCGTCCATAAGCGTAGGCCCGATCGGAGGCGGAATCATGGCTCCTCGCATCACGCGACCATCATCCGTGAAATGTTCATTGTATACACGATACTTGCGCTCTACATGCTGCACGTGCTTGTCAAATTGCAATTCGTCATAAACGAACAGCGCAATTACCAGGAAGGAGGCAATGCTGATGGCCATGCCGCTGATGTTAATAACGGAGAAGAGCTTATTCTTCACCAGGTTGCGAAAACCAATCTTGAGATAGTTTTGAAGCATACGTATAAATTTACTGCTTCAGAGCCAAACGATGTACCATTCTATTAAATGATTGAACACGAACATCTTAATGTAAGCAGCAACGTGAGCACTGTTTCATTGTGAAACACTTTTGTGTATCACTCCGAAACATATATTTTTATTGCGACATGCAGAAGATGCGCGCAAAGATATTGATTGTGGATGATGATGCCGATGTACTCACGGCAGCACGCGTTGTATTGAGACAACTATATGAGTCTGTTGAAACGGAAAGCAACCCGCAACGTCTTACTACGCTACTGCAACAGAACCGGTATGATGTAATTTTACTGGACATGAATTACGCAGCCGGCAGGCTCTCCGGACACGAGGGGCTGTTCTGGCTTAATCACATCCTGGCAAAGAATCCGCAGCAGCAGGTAATTATGATTACCGCGTATGGCGATATACAGCTTGCCGTTGATGCGATGAAACAAGGTGCCGCTGATTTTGTTGTGAAGCCTTGGGAAAATGAAAAGCTTGAGGCCGCTGTAAATACTGCGTATAGACGTGCCGTTGAGAAGAAAGAGAATTCATCAAATACAAAAACACCAGCTTCATCACAAGAGGCCGACATTATAGGTATATCACCGGCCTTCCGAAATATTATTGCTACGGTTGATAAAATAGCCGGCACCGATGCCAACGTTTTATTATTGGGCGAGAATGGAACCGGAAAAGAATTGATAGCAAATCTTATTCACCAGCGTTCACAACGAAAGCATGAAGCATTTGTAAAAGTTGATGTAGGCGCTTTAGCCGCAAATCTTTTTGAATCAGAATTATTCGGTCATAAGAAGGGAGCCTTTACCGATGCGCGTGAAGATCGCACCGGTCGCATGGAATCCGCGAACCGGGGAACACTTTTTCTGGATGAAGTTGGAAATATACCTTTATCGTTGCAAGTAAAATTGCTTACGGCCTTGCAGAATCGCGAAGTAAATCCACTGGGAAGTAACCGATCTATACCAATCGATATCCG
>DJFR01000275.1:0-1265 GCA_002432545.1 Flammeovirgaceae bacterium UBA5867
TGGAACTCTATATTCAGCTCCGGTTCAATCTTCTCGACAAAGTTTACGACTTCCTGAATATCAACCGCGAAATACTGGATACTATAGGAAACCGAACCATCTTCCTGGTCGTGTAGTACTCTGTACATTTTCCAATCTGTAAACATTTCTGTTTTCATTACCACAGGAATATACTGCTGTTTCATCCAGTCTATCCATTCCTGTTCAATCTCTTTGTCGATGCCGACCGTTACGTTGTATAGTAGCATGGCGCAAGATACTGAATTAGCTGTGAGCTTTTAGCTGCGAGCCGCGAGAAGAATTAACGGGGCTGCAAGCTGCCGGCCGCTGGCTACAGGAACATGTGTGTGAAAACGGTGTGTGAGTGTGGTGCTATATTTGGTTGCTGGTGCCGGAGCCCTATAAGATGTATATTTCAGCTCAACGCCAACACACTTATCCCTCACTCACACTTCTGCAACTGGCAGCTAGTGGCTAGCAGCTATCTTCAGTACTTTCATCAATATCTTCTCATCTCCCGTCAAGTCTGCTTTTCCATCGGGCTCTTCTATAGTGTCGAGTTCATCGAGGTAGCGTTTCAGGTTGCGGTCTTCGTATAGCTTTACCAGTGCGGGGTGAACGTAGTACTTGCGGCAGATCATGCGGGTGTTCCCAAGTTTCCTGCTCACGGCATCAAGTGCCTGCAGAATATTCTTTCTGCATTCGCTGTCGGTCGTTACATCGCCCAGCGATTTCAGTTCGCGCAGAAAGTGTAAAGAGCCTGCCCACGTTCTGAAATCCTTCGCAGTAAAATCAAATCCTGTTGCATGATGAATATAGCTATTTACCATTCCAGAATCAATAGGCTTGCGTATTCCGTTAGCATCATAATACTGAAAAAGTTCTTTACCCGGTATTTCACGACATTGCTTTACAATATTGGCCAGTCGTTTATTTTTTATCGAGATCTGTTGAAAGATTCCTTTCTTCCCTTTGAATGAGAATTCAAGTTTGCTCCCTTCAATCGCAACGTGTTTATCTTTTAATGTTGTAAGGCCATACGAACCGTATAGCTTTTCATATCCTTCATTCCCCACACGTATATAGGTTCGCTCCATCAACGCTATTACAGTGGCTATAACTCTTTCTTCACCGAGTGTCTTTTTATTCAGATCTTCTTCCAGTCGCAGTCGCAAAGCGGGCAGTGCTTTACCAAATTCATAGAGTCTGTGAAATTTAGTTTCGTTCCGAAGCGCTGTCCACAACGAATGATAGCGATACTGTTT
>DJFR01000275.1:1316-7093 GCA_002432545.1 Flammeovirgaceae bacterium UBA5867
GGCTTTCGTTCCAACAGGTATGTATAGCCTTTACCTTTGCGCATGCGCACAATGCCCGGGCTTGCATCGTTCACATATTTCAAAGCCACAGCTTTAGCGGCCCGCTCGTAGTTACGGTTTAAACGTAAAAACTCCTTATGGCTTAATGCTATATTCAATGCAGTAGTGTCCATGATGATTGGTAATAAAAAAGTCAGGACATGACATCCTGACTTCTGGCTGTAAGGGGATGGGATCCTTATTCCTGCTCTGCAGCTTCGTTAATGTCAGCTTCCGCCAGTGTTGTTAACAGTTCATCTGCCTGCTTTTCTTCATCCAGCGTCTGACCGAGTATCTCTTTGATATCCTCGCGTCCCAGCGTTTTGGCAAGTTGTGCCAAACCTCCATAGGTAGCGATTTCGTAGTGCTCAACTTTTTGGGCTGCCATAATCAAACCCACATCCCGAGTAGAAGAACCTTTCTCTGTTTCTGAAATTATATCTTCACCTTCTTTGATGAGACCTTCCATTGCTTCGCATTTTTTTGCCTGAGGTTTTTTATCCAGCAGTTCAAAAACTTTTTCTACGCGTGCAACATGTTCCTGTGTTACCGTAAGGTGATCTGCAAATGCGCTGGCAAGTTCTTCAGATGTTGCTGCTTTCTGCATTTTTGCCAATGCCTTTGTCAAATGCTTCTCGGCCCAATAGATGTCTTTCAGGCTGTCGATAAAAAATTCTTCTAATTCAGAAGAGTTCTCCTTGGAAGATGCTCTTCTCGTGCTCGTTGCTTTTTCCATGGTACTAGGGTTTTTTAAATTGTTAATCCTGAATCCTTGTCGTTACAGTATAAATAAAACTCTGTGCCGATGTTACTTTTATTCTTCGCTTTTCACTTGGGGATGTTTATCCCCGGGTAACTATATACCGCTGGGCGAAGGAGGTGCTAATTTTGCGCGTTCCTTCTCTTCATTCTTGCGCTTCTTCTTGAAATAGCCGCGCAGCAGAAAATTATGCTGCATTGCTTCCATATTTTCATCGAGTTTGTTTGATGCACTCTCTGCGTTGATCAAGGTATTCTCCATACGTTGCGCAAAAGTTGTATCAGCCAGTAAAAGACCCAATGCATTGTCGTTACTGTTTACTTTGGATACTACATCTTTCAGGTCTTCAGCAATCTTCGCGGTGTTAGCAGAAACTTTTTTCACATTCACCAACGCAGCATCAAATGTACCGGCCATGCTGGTGTCGTATAGCAGGCGGTTGATAACACCGTCACCATTTTTCATTTGGTATACCAGTCCGTTTAATTCTGCCGTAGCACGATTCATGTTATTACCTGCAAGGCGAAGATTTGTTACGGTGCTGCGAAGATCCTGTGCAAAGGCACCATCATTTAAAAGTTCGCCCACAAGACCTTGTCCGTTCTTAACTTTTTGAGATATAGCTTGAAGATCGCCTGTTAACAGTTTTGTATTCTGTCCTACATCTTTCGCTATATTAATAAGCTCTTGTGTATCCGTGGGCGATGCAGCATTTATAGTATCATTATCGGTAATGTGGTTCGCAGCATTACCGGGACGCACCACAACTATTTTGTTCCCTACCAAACCATCGGATCCTATATAGGCCGTTGCATTTTTAGTGATGAATTCGTTCTGCCGTTCTTTCAGTTGCAGCTGCACAACAACTTTACCTTCTGATACAATGCGCACATCTTTAACGGTGCCGATCTTTACACCGGAGAGCCACACGTTGTCGCCTTCCTTAAGACCTTCTACATTTCTGAAAACCGATACTACCGTAAAGGTTCTGCTGAATATACTATTCTCACTTCCGATGAAGAATACAGTAGCGATAAAGATCGCTAGCCCTGCCAGTACAAACACCCCGAGTTTTATATCCTGACTGATTTCTTTCGTTTTCATAGTTGCTAATAATTAAAGAATGGTTCTAATTCCGGATCGGTCGTTTGTTTAATCTCGTCAAACGTACCTTCATATTTACTATATCCTCCCACCAGCGCTATAACACGGTCGGCCGTATGGCGTGCACTGCTGATGTCGTGCGTAATAATGATGGAGGAAGTTTTATACTTGTCGCGTACCTTTATAATCAATTCGTTGATCTCGATCGAAGTTATCGGGTCGAGTCCCGCAGTAGGTTCGTCATATAGCATGATCTTCGGTTTCAGTATCAGCGTTCGTGCTATACCGATACGTTTCTTCATACCACCCGAAAGTTCTGCAGGCATTTTGTTGATTGCGTTCTCAAGCCCTACATCTTCCAGTGCATCTACTACACGTGCCTCCAGCTCTTTCGCATCATATATACCCAGGTTGCGTTTCAGCGGAAACTCCAGGTTCTCGCGCACGGTCATGGAATCATATAGAGCACTACCCTGAAAGGAAAAGCCTACATGTAAACGCAGCTCATTCATTTCTTTTTCATTCAGCTTTGATACATCGTAGTTCAGTATATGGATAGAACCGCTGTCGGGTTTGATAAGACCCACCATACATTTAATGAGTACAGATTTACCGGTGCCTGATCGACCCAGTATAACCAGGTTCTCACTAGTGTGCAGGTCGAGATTTATATCGCGCAGTACATGCGTTTCGCCAAATGATTTTTTCAAGTGTCGTATGCGCACTACTATATCCGAAGCCGAAGCAGTTTCCTGAATGGGTATAGATACTGTGGCTGCGTCCTGTTTCATCGTCTGAAAAGATTAATGAATTGAAGACTCAATAAATCGATAACAAAGATCAGGATCATGGATGCCACCACTGCAGTATTAGCTGCTTTACCAACACCCGCTGTACCACGCTCGGCATGATAACCTGCATAACATGCTACAACACCTATAGCAAAACCGAAAAAGGCCGCTTTAATAAGCGATGAGAATATATCTACATACGTTACAGATACGGCTACATCATTAAAGTATAATTGAAAGCTGGAGTTGTTAATGAAATTTACCGTGAGAAATGATCCTAGTAATGCGGTTGTATCAGCAAACACTACTAGGAACGGAAGCATTAATGTAGCGGCAGTAACACGGCTTGCTACTAAATAAGAGAAAGGCCGTGTGCCCGATACTTCCATCGCATCAATCTGTTCGGATACACGCATACTTCCTAACTCCGCTCCCATGTTCGATCCTAACTTTCCGGCACATATCAGTCCGGTAATAAGCGGGCCAAGCGACCTGATAACAGCCTGCGACACAAGCGAAGGCAACCACGACTCTGCACCAAATGATGATAGCGAAGGTCTTGATTGCCGTGTAAACACTATACCGGCCAGAAAGGACGTAAATACTATTAAGAACAACGAGCGGTTCCCCACAATAAAACATTGCCGCAATGTTTCTTTCCAGTCGTAAGGTGGTAAAAACACTTCGCGCATAACGCTTACTGTAAAACGATAAATCTCCGCCAGATTTACCAGGAACGTTTTGATCTTCATAGTATATATAGAATGTAACGTGTAAAGACAATTGTAAAAGTTGTGCCCCAAAACCACAGGGTAACTTTGCGAAGATTGCTGTATAATAAAGTCTACAATTGTGTAAGCAGGAGGTATATATTTTGTAATACTCCTATATCACAGTAAGTTTTTCCACACATGCTCAGGCCGATGGCAAGCTTTTTTATCCCGGTTAGAATAAACTATAAAATTTTAACAACAAACATTATGAGATCACTATTGTATTTAATCGCCGTGATATTGATTATCGGATGGCTGCTCGGAGTATTTGTATACAGCGCTACCGGTTTGATTCACATTCTGATTGTATTGGCCGTTCTTTCTTTATTACTCGGTGTAATACGAAGGGCCTGACGTAACAGTATAGTTTAAACCCAAACAATTTAATTATGAACAAAGTCAAAAGCAGCGTTCTAGGAAAAGTGTCTGTCTTGTTTATGCTTGTAGCGATAAGCATGCAGATACTGATGGGATGTAATGCAACCAATACTACTAAAGGTGGAGCTATTGGTGCAGGAGCCGGAGGCGCTATTGGCGGAGTTATCGGATCNNGCGTTGATCGGACGCCAGATGGATAAACAGGCTGAAGAACTTAAACGCGACCTGGAAGGAGCAACGGTAGAACGTGTAGGTGAAGGTATAAAAATCACTTTTAACTCCGGATTGTTATTCAATATCAACTCATCACAGCTAAGTCCTACAACACAGCAAAACTTGCGTGAGCTGGCAGCTACATTGAATAAATATGAAGACACCAATATTCTGATTGAAGGCCATACCGACAATACAGGTTCGGATGATCACAATAAAAAACTTTCAGAAGAAAGAGCACAATCAGTAGCTTCATTTCTGGGCGCTCAAAATGTAAAGAACAGTCGCATTACAACAACCGGCTACGGTGAAACACAACCTGTTGCTGATAACAATTCTGATTCAGGGAGAGATCAGAACAGGCGTGTAGAGGTAGCTATTTTTGCCAATAAGAAAATGAAGAAGTGGGCAGAGAAGAATGAAGCAGGCAACTCATAACAACAAACACTATATATATACATCTCTCAGCAGGCATAGAGGTTTCGAAAATAAAATTCGTAACTTCTGTGCGGCTGCAGGGAAAAAGACCGTAAGCACTCTACCGAATGAAAGCGAAAAAGTATGTTTGGGTTATCCTGTTGGTTGTTCTGACAGTCAGTAGTGCTTCTGTTTTTTTAGCTTCCCGTTACCTTCCTGCATTTCTTCACCGTACCTTGAAAGAGAAAGTTTCCTCGCTCCAGGAAGATGGCATTTATATTCAGTACGACTCCCTTCAATTAAGTCTCAGCAACCGCACCATGTCTATCGACACCATTTCGATTGATATACCGCGAGAGAAAATGTCGGCTGAGATTTATGGATGTAACATAAGTTCTTTTAATTTACTGCGCCTTATCTTTCGAAAAGATATACACCTCGGGGCGATTACAGCAGATATAGTAAAATTCAGCATCAGCAAGAAGAAGGAAAAGAAGCCGGCTACGGGCGAGCCGGTGAAGAATAGCGATCTGTCTATCTATATAAATACGATAACCATCAACAAAGCTTTTTTTCGTACAGGGGATAGTCTGTCGCGCGATACAATGGCGTTAAAGAGTCGTATCAACATCGAAGGACTTACCATTAACAACACCAATGAACAGCAACCTATAACGGTTCGCTCGGTGGATATGGATTCGCTTGTGCTCGACCTTCCATTCTATACCCTCGCGTTCGGTCAGCTGAAACTTGATAAAGAACACAAACGATTAAATATAGATACACTTCGTATTCGTCCGCGGTTCTCAAAACATGAACATGCAAAACGTAAGCGGGTGGAAGACGATCGCTTTCATGGTATGATCACATCGTTTGCCATGGAAGGACTGAATTTTGCCACAGGCGATTCTGTTTTTGTAAATGCATCGTCTGTAAAATTCAAGTTGTTGCTGGATGTATACCGGAACAAGCGTTACCCGTTTCCAAAACGTGACTATATGCCCTTGCCTATAGATGCGCTTGGAAAACTGCCGTTTGATCTGACAATAGACACGTTGCGTCTCATCGACAGTCGTATTTCATATGAAGAGGTTGGTGAAGAAGCAGACTCCAGCGGTACAATATATTTCGATAAACTCAAGGCCGGTATATTTCATATCTCAACCGATAAAACATTGCCTCCGGCTTTTTTGGAAGCATCGTCATCGTTTATGGGTAAAGGTAAACTGGTTATGACATGCCAGTTCTCCAACACAAAAGAGCCGGCAGTTATAAAAGGTTCTCTCAGTAATTTTCCGCTCG
>DJFR01000275.1:7136-41592 GCA_002432545.1 Flammeovirgaceae bacterium UBA5867
AGCCTGCGGAAGGATAAGGATAAAGACAAAGCCGTACGAAATAATTTACTGACACTCGCCATCAATACATTTGTTAAAGATGATGCGGGTCGCTATGTAACGGGTGAAAAGCAGACCGGTGTTATTTTGTTTTACCGCGATCGTAAGAAGGCAATTTTCAATTACTGGTGGAAATCACTTTTCTCCGGAATGAAATCATCATTTGCCTTGCGCACACAACAAACCGATCAGGCTACGGCCGAGAAGAATGCGCGCAAAGATGTAAAGAAACGCAAACGCAAAAAGGAATAAGCTATGAAAATTCCGAAGAGCATTTGGATTTTGCTAGCGCTTGTTGTTATTCTGGTCGGAGCTCGCCTGCTGCTGCTAAACTATATAACTCGCCATGTAAACAACGCACTGGCTGGTGTACAAGGCTATACGTGTAAAGTAGATGACATTGATCTATACTTGTATAGAGGAGCTTTTCAATTACAGGACGTTTACATCTATAAAACAGAAGCTCAGGAAGGTGACATTCCTCTTTTGTATGCACCGGCTATTGATCTTTCTATAGATTGGAATGCACTGCTGGATGAAGCCATTGTCAGCAAGATTACGTTTGAACGTGCCCGGTTAAATTTTATTGAAGGCGCAAAGAGCGATCAGTATGGTACGGGTGTCGACTGGGCTGCGGTGCTAAAAGAATTGTCTCCGTTAAAAATAAACCAGGTAGATATAGTGGATGGTAAATTTACATACTACGATCTGAACATAAAGTCACGCAACGCATTTACACTCTATAACTGGAATGGTATTATAGAAAACCTTTGCCATATAGCCGATAGCACCAGTGCAATGCCCTCTACGGCACACTTTACAGCAGCGTCTTCCGATAAAGGTACTTTGGATGTTAAACTGAAATTCAACGCGAGCAAAGCCGTGCCTGACCTGGATATAGACTTGAAATTTGCCGATATGGATATGAAAATGCTGAATGGCTTTTTCAATACGTATGCTGAAAGGAACATTGAAGAAGGCGAGCTGGATCTATATACCAACCTGGCTTTGCTGGATAATAAAGTTGATGGATATATAAAATACGAAGCGACTCGCTTGCAGGTAATATCCTTCACCGATGGTAAAGCAGCTTCTTCTGAAGCGTGGCGATCTATAGGTGTATTTCTGGCTGCCAACCAGGATAAGGAACAGTTGGCAGCCCGCATACCGCTGGCCGGTACTATTCATGAAGTTCAGCCCGCTACATGGTCTGCCGTATGGCAATTTTATTCAAAGGCATTTTTAAAGGGATTTGAACGCAAGCGCGAAGGCACGATAAAACTTAAAACAGTCTCTAACGAAGACACTGCTTTGACACGCAAGATGGAGAAGCAGCTTAAAAAAGAACAACGGAAGGAGCGCAGAAGGAAGAAACGCGAGGCGCGCAGGAAAGAGAACGACTCATAAGTAGTTCTTCAGCGACCCGAGGCTGATCGGCTTTTCCAGGAATTTAATAGCCGGGTTGCCGTTCAGTTCATTTGGAAAACCACGGTAAGCGCTCATCAGGTTAATGGCAATTGCCGGAAAATTCTTGTGTATATAATCTACCTTATCCCAGCCCAAACCGTCAGGTAAGTTGTTGTCCAGGAATATGATATCCGGAGATATACCTTCCAGTTTTTGTATTCCTTCCTTCAGGGTATAGGCTATATGTACCTCATACTTCAACGGTACCAGGTACGACCTCAGTAATATACATAGATCCCGTTCATCATCTATGATCAATATCTTCTTCACTACTATTGCTCTTTACAGGTAAAGTTACCAGTAACTTATTTGTTAAAGTAACTCAAAAACTCTTGTTAAGTTATAAAGTGAAACAAAAATAATCTCACATTTTCGTGTGGGTTGACTTTACGTGGATTTCATTTCACTTGGAATGATTTTTTATGAAGCCGTATATGTAAACCAAAATGTAAAAAGTCATGACTAGAAACGGTAAAATAATTCTGGGAGTGCTGGGTGCTGCGGCAGCAGGCGCTGTTATAGGCTTACTCCTTGCACCGGACAAAGGAAGTGATCTTCGTAAGAAGATTTCGAACGCTGCAGATGATTTTGCAGGTAACATCACCGATATGATTCTGAGCAACAAGGATAAATTCTATAATGCGAAAGATCGCGTTGTATCCGAAGCAAGAGGATTGAAATCAGAAGCAGAATCACGGTTGTCACGTGTCAAAGAATCACTAAGCTGATCGTAACATTTGTTTAAGGTTTTACATATACATATACAGGTTGCATTGTAAAACCTTAAACAAATTTATCTACCGAATCTATAAACGTTAACCCTATGGCAGAATTAAAATCAAAGGCCGAAGATTTAGCGGAACACGCTGGCGATTATTTTGAAACGCAATTCAAGCTGGCTGCGCTAAATGCTACCGATAAGGCTACAGGCATGGCATCGCAGGGCGTAATGGTTATAGTGGTAGTTGTATTGGCGTTGTTTGTGTTGCTCTTCTCAGGTCTCGGCTTAAGCTGGTGGATCGGCAGGGCCATCGATAATATAGTAGGTGGTTTTTTTATTGTTGCCGGTGCTTACGGTTTACTGATAGCACTGCTTTTGTTGTTGCGTAAATCTGTTATAGCGCCCGCTATTCGTAACTTCTTAATCACCCGAATTTATGAGTAACATTCGTACGCATAATGATCTTGTAAAAGAAAGAGAGCGGCTTCAGGCATTGCTTCAGGAACAAAAAGCACAGATTAAAGTAGATGTTCGCGAATTGAAAGAAGAGCTTCGTCCCCTCTTTACACTCATGGCAATTGTTGGAAAAGTTACTACACGCGAAACACGCAACGATATGCTGGTGAACACGGGCTCTTCGCTTGCTGTTGATTTGCTGGCGCGCAACGTTATAGGCAAGAATGCTATAGCACGTATGTTTCTTCCGGGCGTTTTAAAAAATGTTGCATCACATCTTATCTATAACGCAAAGCCGTTTCTGCAAAAAATATTTTCTAAAAAGAAGAAGGCAGCAACAACACAGGTTACCGAGCCACGATAGCATACCGCTAAGAGGCGGGTATAGATGCCACTGAAAACCAATAGTTACGCACATCCTGAATAACATTTAGCAGCGATTCAAAACTGGTGGGTTTAACTATATATGTGTTTGCACCAAGTTCGTAGCAACGCTGTATCTCTGCATCATTTTTGGTAGTGGTAAATACAACCACGGGTATCTTTTTAAAAACAGGATGTTGTTTGATCTCTCTCAGCGCCTCGCGGCCGTCTTTTTTCGGCATGTTCAAATCGAGCAGTATAAATCCCGGTAGTTCAGCATTCACGATTGATTCCAGGTAGCTGATCAATTCTATGCCGTTCTCTACAAATTCTACCTTGTCTTTGTATCCCTTCTCATCAAAAGCTGTTTGCATCAGGTAGCGATCGTCAGCGTCATCTTCCGCAACCAGGATAAAATCTTTACGCGTGGTTTTTATCATAATCAAATATAGTTATTCAATCAGTTGTTGTAGAAACGTTTTAAACCAACAGAAGTTTAAAGCGAGGAAAAACTGTTATGATTCTGTGGAATTAATTGCACTGCGCAATGGCCACGAGGTTGCGCTGTAATTAAGAATTAGCGGGCCTCGATTTTTGGTATATACCTGTATAAATAAAATTGATTATGAAAGTGCACGCAAAACAACAAAAACGTGTCGGTAAGCAAAAGCAGGATCCGAAACGCCCCGTTGCAACACGCAAACCTGGGGAAAAGCCTGCAATACCTGCGACAGAAGAAGAAGTGTCTGCACAAACAGAACAAACAGTAACCAATGAAAATCCGCCATCTTCCAGTGAACCAAAGGAATGGGAGAAACAGCCTCGTGTAAATGAGGATGATCAACGCAACATTGTGAACAACCCGGAGCACGCCCAGCAGGAAATAACAGACCAGCGTGATAAATAAAAGTACGGTGCAGACAAAATATATAGTTCGATGAACCACTAAACACTAATGTTATGGCATTTGAAGTTATTGAAGACCGCCACGCAGCGGTAGATAAGTTTAAGGAACTCGTGGATGATGTGAATATCTGTATGCTGGTTACGACCGATGACAACGGCAACGTAATGAGCAGGCCCATGGCAACTATTGATGTTGATGACGAGGGAAATGCATGGTTCTTTACCAATGAATTTTCAGAAAAGATACACGAAGCTTCGCAGGATAATTCGGTTGCCCTGGTATACTCGCATCCTGGTAAAAATGTATATATACATGCGAACGGTATCAGCACGGTTGTTATTGACAAGGCGAAGATGAAGTTGCTATGGAAGCCTATGTTAAAAGCGTGGTTTCCGGATGGCGTTGACGACCCCAAGCTCTGCCTGCTGAAAGTAAATGTACAGGTTGCTCACTACTGGAACAGTGCATCGAACAAGATGGTAACATTCTTCAGTATGCTGAAAGCGGTAGCAACGGGCGACCGTTATGACGAAGGTGAAGTTGGAAAGCTTAAACTGGAGAAATGATCGAAAGCAACGCAATGGGCAGCCGTTATGGCGTGTACCCATTGCGTTGTTTTTAGTTTATAATCGGGAAAGAGATCAGAAACGAAGTACCAAAATTCTCTTTTGATTTTACATCGATGTGCGCTTTGTGCGCCTGCAGTATATTAAGGGTAGCAGCAAGGCCCAATCCCATTCCATTTCGTTTGGATGTAAAGTAGGGTTCGAAGAGCTTGGAGAGATTTTCCGGAGATATGCCGCATCCGTTATCCGTTATTTCTACTGTATAGTGTGCATGGTTTGGATTTACTGCAATGGTAAGTTCGCCCTGAACATCTTTCATGGCTTCCACAGCATTGATAATGATATTGAGGAAAGCGATCTTCAGCTTTTCGCTGTCAGCCTGTATATAGCATGCGGTTTCAGGATAACGCACGCGCATGTTTATATGTTGAAGTGTAATGCGGTCAAGTGCCGCACTAATACTATCATCCAATACGCCTTGTAATATAGCTTTCTTGAATTGAAGCTCGGTTGGTCTGGCTGAATTGAGCAGTTCGGTAATAAGATCGTTTATTCTTTTCGAATTGCGTTGTATAATCTCCAGGAACAGTGCATCGTCTTCTACTTTGTTAGAACTGATGAGCTGCTCTACCGACATCTGTATATTATTAAGCGGGTTGCGTACTTCATGTGCCAGCGTGCGCACCAGCCTCCCTGTTGCGGCAAGTTTTTCAGCTTGCAGTGCTGCCTTTTCTGCACGCTTCAGGTTGGTTATATCGTGAATGATGCCCTGTACATACAGTGCTCCTGTATTATCAATCTCCTGCGTAGCAGAAAGTATACAGTATTTTTTTTCGCCTTGTTTATTGATGAGTACAATTTCTGCATCGTCAACTTCGCGCGCCTGTTCCAGGTTTTGGTGCACGCGATCTTTACCTTCTGTTATAAGCTCGTAAAGGGAAAGCAGCGAAAGTTCTTCCTGCGTATAGCCCAACAGTTCGGCCGTAGCACTGTTAACATTTTTAAAACGTAACGCACCATCGGTAATAAACACGGCATCTTTCGAACGTTCAAAAATACTCCGGTACCTTCGTTCATTCGCACGCAATGCCTTAAGTGATGCCGAACGCTCCAGCGAATAGCGGATGCTGCGCTCCAGCTTCTCGGTGTTTAGCTCAGACTTGATCAGGTAGTCCATAGCTCCCACCACCATCGCTTCTTTATCTACTGCCCGGTTGCCTTTACCGGTAAGCAGTATAATAGGTTGTTCACAATTTAGTTGTACGGCTTCCTTCAGCAGGTCAAGACCGGTTTTTATACCGAGGCGGTAGTCAACCAGGTATAGATCATGTTCGGATGTTCGGATATGCTCTACGGCACGTGCATAGGTAGAGCACCAGTCAATTTCAAAAAATGCGCCTTCAATACTTTTTATATAGTCGCTGGTGATGATGAAATCGTCCTCATCATCGTCTACGATCAGAATGCGTGTAGCCTGTGCGGTAGTTGACATGTGTCAGGTTATGATTGTTTCTCGGGGAGTATAACTACAAAAGTAGCACCGGAACCCGGTTTACTTTCAGCATACATGATACCATTGTGGTTATCGACAATTTTTTTACAGATAGCCAATCCTATACCCGATCCGGGATATTCTGACTTGCCATGCAGCCGCTGAAAAATTTGAAAAATGCGGTCTGCATATTCTTCTTCGAAACCTATACCATTATCGTGTACCTGTATCTTGAAAAATTCTTTATCAACCGGGAGATGATGTTCTTCTTTTTCGGTTTTTGTGGTTTTGCCGCTCGTTATATGGATGATCGGAGCAACGCTCGAGTCGCGAAATTTGATTGCATTGCTAAGCAGGTTGTTAAAGAGCTGCTTCATTTCAGATGCAACAGCCTCAAGTCGTGGTAATGTTGCCGTAACGATACTTGCGTTTGTTTCTTCGATCTTAAGTTCAAGATCTGTTTTTACGTTGGTAATTATATCCTGTAGATTGATCCATTCAAATGCATATGAACTTCGGGTGGTGCGTGAAAACTCCAGCAGGTTATCGATTAACATGCGCATGTTATCAGCGGATGCCATAATACGCTCCAGATATAGTACACCATCCGTGCCCAGTTTATCTATAAATTTAGCCTTTAGCCTTTCACCAAAGGTTGATATTTTCCGAATAGGTTCCTGCAGATCGTGCGATGCGATATAGGCAAACTCTTCCAGCTCTTTGTTGGAGCGATTGAGTTCCCGTATACTTCGTTCGCGCTCGCGTTCAACGTTGCGCAGGCGTGTAACATCGCGTGTTATACCCACGATCTTCACCGCATTGCCGTTGGCATCCGTTACAACTTTTGCTTTAGTGGAAACAATTTTATAGGCACCTGTTCTGGTTTTTACCTGGTACTCGTGTTCAAATCCTGACTTGGTGCTGATGGCATCTTTTAACGCGTTCTCAAACGACACTAAATCTTCAGCAGATACCAGGTCTACATAGAAATCATAGGTAATCGCAGGAAGTTCTTTTTCATCAAATTCCAATAACTGATATAGCCCGCGGGTCCACGTAATTTTTTGATTCGCTATAGTATATGTCCAGCTGCCGAGTTGAAGAAGCTCTTCCGTTTCTTCAATCAAGCCGCGAACAACTTTTACTTCGTCTTCATTCTTCCGGTAGTCTGTTATATCCTGTGCAATAAACAAGAACGAAGCGGGCTGACCATTATCTTTTCTGCGCATAACCGTACCCTGCGTGCGGTAGTAACGCCAGTGGCCTTCTTTATGATTGAATCTGCAGTTATAGCAATACGAGTCGTGATTTTGTAAAGTATAGAACTTTTCCAGCTCGTGCCGAACGAGTTCTATATCTTCGCTGAAAACAAGCTCATTTAAATCACCACCGATATCTTCACAGGATAATCCGAGAAAATCATGAACCTTCCGGTTGACAAACGAAATATGTTTCGTGTCAACATCGTAGATGTAAATGATGGCGGGAAAGAAGTCAGCTAATTTTTCATCAAAAGTATCCGGGTTTTCACCGGCTTCAAACAACGTCTTTAAGTATTGAATGTGCTCACTCATACTTCATGGTGAAACTCAATGTTGTTAAGTTCTTTGTACTGCTTGATTTTATTATAGAGTGTTTTGCGATCGATCTTTAAAAGCTTGGCAGCTTTACTTTTGTTGAAGTTTACACGCTTCAGTGCTTCGAGAATAATTTCATACTCGGCATCTATACCTGCACCTTTCAAGCCGGTTTCTTTAATAATAGGCCGGGTATAACTTGGTGTAGGTGGCAACCCTGAATCCATATAGGGTGAAGCTATAGGAGCAGACGTATCGGCACCGCTGTTATCAAACTGAAGCTTGGTATAATTTGAAACTTCGAAAGGTATACTCTTCACATCAATAAGTTCGCCATCGGTTAACAGCGTAGCGCGTTTGATAACATTCTTCAACTCGCGAAGATTACCGTGCCATACATAGTTCTGGAAGATGGTTTCAACTTCCGGTGTAAATCCTCTTACATTTTTGCCAAGCTCCTGGTTCGTGATATTCAGGAAGTGATTGGCGAAGATCATAACATCATTTTTGCGTTCGCGCAGTGGCGGAACGTTGATCTGGAACTCGTTGAAGCGATGGTATAGATCTTCACGGAACTTGCCACTGCGGCATGCATCCCAAAGTTTTTCGTTACTCGCTACAATAATGCGAACATCCAGGTCTATATCTTTTGTACCTCCTACGCGTTTCATTTTTCTTTCCTGCGTAACACGCAGTAATGAAACCTGTACATCGTACGGAAGGTTGGCAATTTCATCCAATAGTATAGTGCCTCCATTGGCAAGTTCAAAGCTTCCTATCTTTTGACCTACTGCACCGGTGAACGATCCTTTTTCGTGACCGAACAATTCACTGCCCGCAAGTTCTTTTGATAGTGCCCCGCAATCTATAGCTATAAAAGGTTTGTCAGATCGTTTGCTGCGTTTGTGGATCTCCTGTGCAATGGCTTCTTTACCGCTTCCGCTTTCGCCATAGATAATTACACTATAGTTGGTAGGACCAACGAGATCGATCTGGTTAAGTATATTTTTAAAATCAGGACTGTTGCCGAATATATAGGTTTGATTAACATCTCCCTTTTTACCGTTAGACGCTTGCGTTCTGCTGCCGTTATATTCTTCGGTACTGGCAGGTGTTGTTTGCGTTACAACGGGTACTGGTTCTTTAAGTGCGCGTTTTATAGTAACGAGTATTTCATCAGGCAATAAAGGTTTTGTTACATAATCTATCGCTCCGAGGCGCATTACCTCTACAGCGGTCTTTATATTACTGTAGCCTGTAATGATAATTACAGGCACTGCCGGAAGTTTGTCTTTTATATTTTTAAGAATGGTGGTACCATCCATATCCTCCAGTTTGAAATCGCAGAGTATCAAATCCGGATTTGTCCCCTCCAATATTTCCAATGCCTTTTTACCGCTGTTTGCCTCAATTGCTTCAAAGCCGTGTTTAGACAAAAAACGTTTTAGAACAAGGCACATGTCCTTATCATCATCAATGATTAATATTTTTTCAGCCATATATTTTTAAAAATAACTACACCTATAATTACTCAAAAAAATTACGCCCAGAAAGCCCGCATCTGAGCAACGGGTATCTGAAGGTGCTCGCGGTACTTGGTAACGGTGCGTCTTGCAATGTTAAAGCCCCGTGTCGCCAGCAACGATGCAAGCTGTTGATCAGAGTATGGTGATTTCTTATCCTCGCACTTGATAACTTCTTCAATCTCCTTCTGGATAACTTTGTTGCTGATCACAGCGCCACTCTTGTTCTCGATACCTTCGCTAAATAAGCTCTTTAATAAAATCGTTCCAAAGGGGGTCTGAATATACTTGTTGCAGGTAATTCTCGATACGGTAGATATATCTACTCCGGCCATCTCGGCTATATTTTTCAGAATCATCGGCTTGAGTTGCGACTTATCGCCATCCTGAAAATAATCAAACTGATATTGGACAATGGCATTTATAACATTGAGCATGGTGGTTTCGCGCTGGCGTATTGCATTTACAAACCACTCGGCAGAGCTGAGTTTGCTCTTCAGGTATTGGAAGGTGCGGGTATCTTTACCTTTCTCTGCCTCTTTTACCATCGCCTTCATGCGATTGCTGATCACCAGGTTTGCAGAGCGTTGATTGGTAAGACCTACTTCCATACCATCTTCACGATGGGTAATAAAGAAATCCGGAATGATCGTATCGGCAGAACTTCTTTCTTCAGTGCTTCCTATAGGGTTCAGATTGAGTGCGCCCATCATCTCCAGCACCATGCGTAGTTCTTCCTCGTCTATCTGTAATGCGTTTTCTATTTTTTCGAAGTTCCGTGCTTTCAGATCATCGTAGTGTCTTTCCAGTATAGTAAGTGCAGCTTTTACATCCGGACATTTTGTATTCATTCGCTTCAGTTGCAGCATCATGCATTCGCGAATGTCGCGTGCACCAACACCTGCCGGTTCGAAGCTTTGTATCACGTATAATAATTTTTCTGCATCCTCACCTTCAATCCACTTCATGGTCTTGAGTGAGAAATCTTCTGCAAGTGTTTCAAGTGGTGTTTCGAGGAATCCTTTTTCATTAAGATTTCCGATAACAAACTGTGCGAAGGCTTCGTCTGTTTCAGAAAGTTTTATAGCTGATAATTGTTCTTCAAGATCTACTTTGAAATCGCGGCCCGCAACGATAGGCCTATCCGGCATTTCTTCCTGCTGATAGTATTGCCTGTTTTCAGTCTTGTAGTCCGGTATATCATCATATCCATACTCATCCCAGTCCTGATATTCCTGAACTTCTTCTTTACTGTTGGTAGTTTCTATTTCATCAGAATTATCCTTCTCTTCGATAATAGGATTTTCCTCCAATTCGTTTTTTATTCGTTGCTCAAGTTGTAAGCTTGTTAAGTGAAAGAGCTCAAGCATCTGAAGCTGCTGAGGATTTATTTTTAGCTGTTGCTTCTGCGTTAGATTCTGACGTAACATAGCCAAATGGGTTTTGGTTTAAATATTAAAACCTATATGCAACCCTAAAACCAAACTTTTTTGCTCGTAGAACTTTTTTTAAACTTCTGATTCTCAGTTAAATGTAATTTCAAAAAATAAACTGGTCAAGTCTAAGTGAGGAGGATTGTGGAAAATTTTGCTCGTTTTGTAGAAATTAATCTATCCTATGCGTAAGTCAGTTATTATAACCTACTTAGCTTTTTTCATTTCCCTCGTTATTCTGCTTGGCATAGGGTTCAACTTTTATACCCGGTTGCTGCGCTATAATTATTCCATCACCTGGATCGAGCACACACACGATGTGTTGCACGAGATCAAAAAACTGGAAAACAATTTCAAGGAAATGGAGAGCAGCCAACGTGGCTACCTGCTCACCAACGACAGCCTGTTTTTGCAACCACACAAATCGCGATTGAAAGCGTTGCGCGATTCTTTCGCGCGCTTGTTGCAACTGACAAGTGATAATCCTTTTCAGCAGAAAAATCTACAAGACCTCAACTATATCATTTCACGAAGAATAGATATACTGGAAGATGCTATACTTCTTCATAAACTCGACCGAACGTTATTTATGAAACGCATTTCAGAAGGAAGAAAGGCGATGGAAGATTGTGCCGTAATTCTCACCGACATGGAACGCGAAGAGAATCGATTGCTGATTGCACGCAGAAAAATAAAAGACTCGTACGGTTCGGCTTCGTCTAACTACTCCGTTGTAATTTTTACATTCTCATTCGTTGTATTCATCATTACGTTTCTACTCATTATACGCGAACTGTCGAGACGATTCCGTTACCAGCGCGAACTCGAAGTAAAAGTTACCGAACTAAATCAGGCAAATGCCGAACTTGAACAAATCACCTTTGCTGCTTCACACGATCTGCAGGAACCCCTGCGCAAGATTTTAACCTTCAGCGATATGATAAAGGTGAAGTATCATGACACATTACCTTCTGACACGCAGCGACTGGTGGAGCGCTTGCAACATTCGGCCAGGCGCATGCACGGACTGGTGGAGGACTTGATGAGCTTCACGCAACTGGTAGGAATAAAAGAAGAACCGGAGCGTGTGTCGCTAAAGGATGTTGTTGAAGAAGTGCAGCATGAACTGAAAGATATATTTACTGCAAAGGATGTAAAACTCTCGATCGATCTGCGGCTTCCCAATATAACCGGGTATCGTTCGCAATTAAATCTGCTGTTTCATTCACTGCTCGACAATGCTGTGAAGTTTTCGAAGGAGAATGTATCGCCTGTGATATTTATACTTACGCAGCATGCTACGTATGAAGAAATGAAAGAGAAATTCAAAATGCGATATGACAGCCAACGCTATATAAAAATAATTGTGCGTGATAATGGTATTGGCTTCGATAATGAATTTGCCGACAGGATGTTTAATTTATTTCA
This sequence comes from Flammeovirgaceae bacterium UBA5867, assembly GCA_002432545.1. Classification (GTDB taxonomy): domain Bacteria; phylum Bacteroidota; class Bacteroidia; order Cytophagales; family Cyclobacteriaceae; genus Ohtaekwangia. The sequence continues at coordinate 19,109 of DJFR01000275.1, forward strand.
ACGACTGCATCCGCAGCAATCGGTATATACTGGTAAAGGAATCGGGCTTACCATTGTGAAACGGATTATGACGAACCATCTCGGGTTTGTAGCAGCCCACGGGAAAGTAAAGGAAGGCGCTGAATTTATTTTATACTTCCCCGTGAGTGAACCTGCCTGAAATTTATTGAGCGGAGCGTAATTCTTTTCCCGCTATATCTTCCCAGCGATAGAACTGAAATGTTTTATCATCGCTCATGGCTACAAATAGTCCGTGTGGAAAACCTGGCAGCGATACACTGGTAACATCACTGCCATCACTTTCAACAGTAGAGGTTTTTACGGTTTTCAGGATTGGATGATCATGTTTTCCGTTCTTCCCTTCGCGTGGAAATATATGAAACTGATTAGCCTGCTGGTCGGAGATAAGTATATATCCGGTACCATCGGTAAATTTGTAAATGGATATACCTTCGTGGTTATCAGTGAAACCAGTGGTTCCGAAGAGGGCTAATTCGGTGTTACTACTATCCGGATGTGCGTAGTATTTACGAACGCCTACGCCTTCGTCTGAACAGTAGATATAGCCTAGCTCATTGTCTGCTGCGATAGATTCTATTTCGTTCTTGCCGCTATAGTTTCCAAATTTACGCACGAGTTTACCCGTTACATGGCCGCTACCGTCATCCTGCAGCAGATACTGCCATAGATAGGTTCCATTGGTGGGGCCAGACTTTCTTCCAACAACAGCGTATATCTTTCCATCAGCAGGGTTGGTATAGAGTGCAACGCCCATCGGTGCCCGCAATGAATCATTTTCAAACACCGGTATACCACCATTGTCAATCGCTTTCATATCGGGCAGACTAAACACGCGAATGGAATTCGTGTTGCGTTCAGTGCATACCGCTATATCTGTCTTCTTATTTTGAAGAGTAAGACCNNCCGGTTAGATCGAACACATAAAGAGCACCGTCACCGGTATCACCACCTTTATCAGTACCTACAATAAGGCTTTGTGATGGATCGTTCGGGTTGATCCAGAATGCCGGGTCGTCACTGTCATACGACACCGTATCAGAAGCAAACACTGGTTTAACAACCGTTACGGAATCTTTAACATCAGCAGAAGATACGGGCGCTTCTTTTTGTTTACAGGCTACAAATGCAAATGCAGGTGCTATTAAAATTGCTAGTCGTTTCATTCAAGGTGTCATTTATACAAAGGATGCTTGCTCATTTCGTAACTATAATTACTAATCTTTTTTAAATGTGAAGATAATGCCATCACCATTGGAAAATAACTCATCGCCTTCTTTGAAGTGATCTTCATCTACAACTTTCAGAAAATGAATGGTTACGGTTTCTTCGTCTGCATTTGTTTCATACTCACTATCGATGATGAAATCCAGTTCCTCTTCTTCAACGCCATCATCGTTTACAGCAACGTGGCTTCCCTCCAGTGTTAACTCGCCACCTTCTGCTTCGTATTCAGCTTCGATTTCAATCACTTTATTTTCAGTTTCGGTTTCAGATTCGCCATCTTCGCATGTAGTCACTTCTTCCTCTTCCGTGAGCTCGATCTCAAACTTCATTTCTTCAAATTCAAACTCTGCCTTTACTTTACCGGTTATATCTTCGAAGCTTATACTTTCCAGTTCTGCATGGAGTGGGCCAAATATACTTTTAAATGCTTCGAACTCTTCTTCCGTAGTGAGCTCCAGTTCCCATTCGCCTGCTACATCGTTGTCCAGCACTTCATATTCAAATACGTTAGGCGAACCAAGGATAACGCGGTCGGATGATTTGAGATTGGAGAGCTCAAATTTAAAGCTGCCTTTTGTTTCATCTTCACCGGGCAAGGCAAGTATAACTTCAAAAGATGTAGGTACAGATTTCAGATCTTCATCAGGTGAAAGTGTAATTGTACCGGAAAGACCATCGTTGTTTACAGTGAAAGGGATTTCGCGTTCGTAAACACAGTCGTCCATCTCAACTTCATAAACAATTTTGTCTATGGCTACATGATCAACCATGTCATCTTCCAGATCGCTGATCGTATAGTCTATTGTAATGTTGCTTTCCGGAAGTATAGCATCCGGTAAATAATCGGCAAACTTTACTTCAATGCTATAGTCTTCGGCATCAGCCAGGTCAGCACCCTCTTGTGCGTCCAGCAAAAGCTGCAGTGGAAAATTATAGTCGTTCGGTTTTTCTTCCAGCGAGTTGTCGGCACAACTTGTCAGTGCGGCAAACATTACGGCTGTTGCCAAAGTATATATATGCTTTTTCATTTGTTGTTCAGGTTAAGATTATAAATCAAGTTTTAGTCCGGCACGCGTCCACCATGAATAGAACTCACGCTGGATGTAGTGATTCTCCTGCCCCTGGTATACTTCGAAAGCCTGGTTGGTAATGTTCAGGAACTCGGCAAAGAATCGTAGCTTCGGACTGATGGTGATGGTGGTGGTAGCATCCAGTTGAATACGATCTTTCACGTATAGATCTTCACTGGCATCGCCTCCGATTTCGCTGATATACTCTCCGTTGAAGTTGGCGCTTACGCGGAAGTTGAAACGGCCCAGGTCGTAGCCCAACGATAAGTTACCTACATGTTTTGCCTGGCCCGGTAATCGAATTTCTTCGTTATCGTTGCTGTTGCTGCGCGATTGAATTTCTGCGTTTGACGATGTAAGTGTGTAGTTGGCATATATACTCAGTCCTTTCAGAGCACCCGGTAAAAATGTGAGGTTTTGCTGATATGCCACCTCGAAACCTAACAACGAAGCAGCTTCACCGTTGCGTGCTTGTGTAATGTCAATCACCTGTCCGTCAGAGCCGGGATATTGACTGCTTTCAAATCTGCGGTTGAAAATGAAATCGGTAAGACGCTTGTAAAATATACCACCGGATAATATACCAACACTTCCAAAATATTTCTCAGCCAATATATCAATGTTGGTTGCACCAACAGGTTTCAATTGCGAATTGCCGATAGTGCCTTCTCCCTCATTGATGTTAATTTCCTGTGCCGGAATAATGTCGCTGAAGTTAGGGCGTGCATAGCTGCGGGTTACGGCCATGCGCAGGTTGGTGTTGTCGTTTATATTGTAACGCACGTGAAGTTGTGGTAAGAAGAAGCTATAATCGGTGCTTCCCTCTTCAGGTATAATTTCGCTTTCATTTACCACGGTAGATGATTTATAGTCAACGCTGGTGTGCTCGAAACGGAAACCGCCTAACACCATAAGTTTGTTCATCTGCAGTTTGGTCATCATATAGCCGGCATATACATCTTCTTTTGCCGTGTACGATTCTGCTGCTTCCGTAGCAAGTTTATCTTCTACCGATAATTCAAAGTTGCCAGGATTGGCATTGAAGTATCGTATAAATCTTTCAGGATCTGCATTGGCGCGCAGGGTATATTTACCGTCCAGGAAATTGTCGTCTACATTGCCACCTTCGTATTGATCAAGTGTAAGATCATCAGAGCCGATATAGCTGAATACATTTTCAGTAATGTCGTAACGTTTCTCTTTCAGGCGAACCTTTCCGCCAAACTTGAAGAGCCCGTCACTGTTGCCGGCTTTATACGGTATACCGGTGTTGAACTTGGCCGTTTTGTTTACATCCTTTGCATAGGTATTTCCTATGGTTGCCTCATCAAATTCATAGATGGAGTTGTCGAGGTATATATTCTGTGGACTTGTGTTTGGCAGATCATCCACTGTGAACGTTGGGAATTTTGGATTTGTATCAAAATCAATAGACATCTGGTCCACTTCACCAATACTTCCTATTTCAATGTCGAATGGTGTATCTTGTATAGCCTCTGAATACGACACTTCATAATCCAGGTTGATTTTGGAAAGAGTATGTTTAGCTCCCAGGTTGAAACTCGTTACGATCTGTTTTTCGAGGCGGTCTTTCGTGAGGCGCTCAATCTCGTTGTCTTCAAAAGGAGAGTTGTCAACATTTGGATTGAATATATAGCGTCTTCTTTCTTCGCGGTCGGTAAAGCGATTGTATAGTGTACGGAAATATACTTCGTTCTTATCATTGAATTTATAGTCGATCGTACTACTCAGGCCAAGTCGTGTGCGGGTCAGCTCATAGTCGCGTAGTTCAAGTGCATTGTCATCGCGCTCCCAGTTGTCAGAGCCACGCTCCGTTTCATAGTAGCTGGAGTTTAGCATAATACCCAGCTTGTTGTTCAGAAAGCGCTTGCTTAGTTCCAGCGATCCCTGCAAGTTCGCTTTACCGTTTATATTGTTATATCCGACAAGGCCCGATGCATTTACACTGATATTCTCCGTTTGCGCAGTACGGGTAATAAGATTTACAGAGCCCCCAATAGCATCGCCATCCATATCGGGCGTAATAGCTTTACTTACTTCAATTGATGAGAGCTGATCAGCTGGCACAGCATCCAGCGCAACGTAACGTACACTGGCTTCGGGTGATGGTATCTGTTCACCGTTGATGCTGATGTTGGTGAATTGTGGTGCAAGACCACGGACAAGTACATAGCGACCTTCTCCCTGGTCTCTTTCAATATTTACTGCGGGTACACGTTGCAATGCTTCCGCTACGTTTGGGTCTGGAAAGCGACCGATCTGATCGGCACTCACTACATTTTTAATGTTGTCTGCTGTCTTCTGCTGGTTCAATGCTTTTTGTTGCCCTTGCAATACACCAGTAATAACTATATCCTGCAATTGTGTAGCATCGCTTATCATTTTAAGTTCAACATCGGCAACGCCACCTTCAGGCACAGACACCACTTCGCTATATTTTCGAAATCCTATATAGCTTACTTCGATCTCAACATCGCCACTGGGTACACGTAAAAAGAATTCTCCGTTAACATCCGATGTAGTTCCGTTGTTGGTCCCTTTTTCAAAAATAGTAGCGCCCGGTAGAACAGATTTGAGTTGTTCATCGAGTACACGCCCGCGTATAGCTCCTGCCGCTGCCGGTTTCTTTACTGTGTTCGTTTGACTTGACTTCACCAATAGCAAATTGTCCATTTGCTGAATGGCTATATGCGCTTGCATAGCGATAGCGTCCAGGATCTGGCCGAGGTTGGTGTGACGACCATCGAGTGTAATCTTCTTTGCAAGGTCTACCTTTTTGCTACTATAGGTAAAGGTAAATTCAGTTTTATCTTCGATAATGCTAAAGACATCTTTTAAAGTTTTGTCTTTTACTTCGAGTCGAAGCTTCACATCGTAGATGTTTTGAGCCGTGCCATGGCGGGCCAGCAGAACGTTGAGCAATAAACATTGTAGCGCAATTCCTGTTAAGGTATACAGGCTAATTTTTCGCGCCTTCGAAATGCAAATCTGTAATTTTGTATGCATAAGGGTTCAGGTTATTTCGTTGGGATTAGTTTTGTTCTTCGCAGCCTTTGCCGTATAGTGTAATGGTTTGGCCTGCTATACTATATTGAATGCCGGTGCTAAAGTTGATGGCACGCAGTACGTTTTCGATTGGTTGATTTTTATACTTACCGGTGATACGACATTGTTTGATGCTTTCGTTTTTGAAATGTATTGTAACACCGTATTGTTGTTCGATCTTCTCAGCGGCTTCCGCGAGAAGTATATCTTCGAGTATAAGCGTATGACTCTTCCAGGCAAGCTCTCGATCAAGGTCAGCGTGCCCTTTCAGCATGGTGTGATTTGCGCGTGAGTATTTTACCTTCTCGTTTGGTAGTAATACTTGCATGTTGTCGCCTTGCATTACACGCACTTTGCCGGTAGCAACACTTACTATAACATTATTGCCCGTAGCGTTTATGTTGAAAGATGTGCCGAGTACATGCGTAGAAAATTCTCCGGTGTGGATGATGAAAGGATGGAGCGAATCTTTTTCGATCTCAAAAAATGCTTCTCCTGTTAAGTATACTTCGCGCTTAAACCCTTTAAACGTCTCTGGATATTTTAAAGAAGCATTTGAATTGAGCTGAACAATGGAGCCATCGCTTAATTTTATACTTACCTGTTCATTAGACGATGCGTGCTGCTCCGTATAAGTGACTTCCTCTGATCGTGACTCTGAATATTTACCCAGCACATAGATAGCAATACCGGCAGCCAGAAATATAGCCAGAGAAGCTGCTATCTTTTGCCATGACAGACTTCTGGTTTTCTTTTGTTCTTCTTCGCATGCATCAATGCGTAGATTAAACTTTTGAAGTCCTGACGAAAGATCGAACTCCTTACGTGGTGTGTTATGCTCCCATGAAGCAGACCATTCCAGGAATATTTTCTGATGCGATATATCTTCCGCTATCCAATCCAGTAAAGCTTTCTTTTCCTGTTCGGTGGCTTCGTTTGATAGATAACGTACAATGAGGTTTGTCGGGATTTTCTCCTGCATAGCATTTGGTTTACTATACAGGAAGAGAAGATTCTGCGCTCCACCCCACCCGTGCCGGGTATTATCAAAAGGTTAAGCTTCTGTTAACGCCCGCGTGTGATTTTCAGGATGTCGATATTGTTTCAGTGCCTTTCGTAAATGACCGAGGGCACGCACCAGATGATTTTCAACTGTATTTTCGGAGATATTAAGAATCTCAGCAATCTCCCGATAGGTCAGGTCATCAAACCGACTCATCATAAAAACCTGCTTACAACGGTGTGGCAAGGCGCCAATGGCAAGGTCTATATGCTGCTGCAATTCTTTGTGTACGAGTGTCTGCTCGGGCGTAGCTACGTCTGCAAAATCTGTTTCTAACAGTATATCATCTATATCTTCATACAATGGTTGTTGCTTCTTAAGCGCTGCAAGGGCAGCATGTCTGACGGATATATAGAGATATGACTTTAAATTTTTTTCGATGGAGAGCTGGTGGCGATTCTTCCAGAGGTATACAAATACATCGGCCACTATTTCTTCGGCTTCAGGGGGTTGGCGAAGGTAGGTGTTGGCAAACCTGCAGAGCTTTTCATAGTGCTGTGCGAACAACGTGTTAAGCGCCAGACGATCGTTGGCCTGTATTTGTCTGAAAAGTATAATATCGGAGCGCTCCGGTTCCACAGCCTAAAAATTCCATTTTAGCCGCAGAGCACAAAAGTATAGGTGTTATCAAATCGTAAAGATTATGAACGAGACAGGAAAGGAAGGTGTCTCATGTCTATTTCTTTCGGAACGTAACAGGTTCTTTGTTGGTAGCAATGAGCTTGCCTTCCTGTATTAAGGTGGTGGCAACGAGTTCCACCTGGTCAACCAGCATGCGCCAGTTCTTTTGATCGATAGCCTGTGCCACATCCGATGGGCAAAACGTTTTCTCAGCGCCACGCTCGTCAGCAAGTTTTAAAATCGTCTTCCGAATGTCATCAGCAAAAACCATAATGTCTCCGATGTGAGTTAATTAACATGAACCAGCGTACAATGGTTCTGTCTCAGCATGCTTTTTTATTAATTTATACTATTTCCATGCCCGGCAGTAATATAAGAAGTGTAGTGTCTACATGATGCTGTCCTTTCACATATAGTCTGCGCTGGGGAATGATTCTTTTGGCAGATTTATACAATGAACACAGAGAAAGTTATTTTTGCATTATGATAGTATCACGTTTCATCGCCGAAAGCCAGGAACCGAATCGTGAAATCATGACCGTGCTGCGGTCGTGGGTGATGGACTTGGGCCGGCATGTAGAGGAGAAGATCAGCAACAAGCTGCCTCATTTCTATTTTTACGGACAATTGTGTTACCTCAATCCCGTAGCGGAAGGTGTCGAGTTTGCCTTCACCAAGGGTTATGTATTGTCTGATGAAGCTAAAATGCTCGAGTCAAAGGGACGCAAGCACGTGAAGTCTATTACCTTTCACAGCGTGGCGGAAGCCGAAGAGAATGAAGATGGAATAAGACATATTCTGAACGAAGCAGCTATACTTAACGAATACCATTTTAAAAGAAAAAAACAGCGAAGCACGAAATGAGTGATGATATTATACTTCCGGATGACGGTGACGATGATGAATTGTTTGAACACCATCGCATTGTAGCGGACCCCAAGCAAAGCCTGCTTCGCATTGATAAATTTCTGATGGATCGTTTGCCCAATGTTACGCGAACGAAGATACAGACGGGTATACACGATGGCTTTGTTCGTGTAAATGATAAGGCGATCAAGCCAAACTATAAGATCCATCCAAACGATGTTATCACGGTTTCTTTACCGGAACCTCCGCGTGATACGGAGATCGTTGCTGAAAATATACCCCTGGATATAGTCTTTGAAGATGATCACCTGCTGGTGATCAACAAGCCGGCCGGTATGGTGGTACACCCTGCCTATCAGAACTGGAGTGGTACGGTAGTGAATGCATTGGCGTATCACTTTCAGAATTTACCGCAGATGAAGGGTAACGAGGGTCGTCCCGGATTGGTGCATCGTATTGATAAAGATACCTCAGGTTTACTGGTGATTGCTAAAGATGAAGTGAGTCTTACAGGATTGGCAAAACAGTTTTTCGATCACTCTATTGAACGCACCTATAATGCGCTTGTATGGGGTGTGCCCGCGCAACCAGGCGGAACGATCGATGTAAATGTAGGGCGGAGCTTAAAGGACAGGCGCGTAACGACTGCATTTCCGAATAATGATATGGGCCGACATGCCATTACACACTATAGCTTGCTGCGTGACTTACGATATGTATCGCTGGTAGAATGCAAGCTTGAGACAGGCCGCACGCACCAGATACGTGCGCATATGAAATACCTGGGGCATCCGCTTTTTAATGATGCTATGTATGGTGGTAATGAAGTGCTAAAGGGAACGACCTTCAGTAAGTATAAACAGTTTGTGGAGAATTGTTTCAAGATTATACCGCGACAAGCGCTGCATGCTAAGACATTGGGCTTTGTTCACCCGGTTACAAAGCAATTTATGCAATTCGATTCAGAGCTTCCACAGGATTTTACAGATGTGCTGGAAAAGTGGGACCACTACGTAAAGTATAATTAGTATGTGAATATATACTGATTAAGAATAACAATTAACGCGTAACGACTGCTGTACTGAAGAGAGTAAAAGATTGCGTTTGATGCAGAAGTGCATCAACGAGTATAGAAGAAGTAATCTAAACGCTGTTTAGATCAAGTGACCTGTAACAGATTTCAGCCTCTTAAAAAGATGGTCTGAGCTTTCTGCCTTTACCCAGCGCCTGACGAATCTCCTTCAGAGCCTGGCGTTTCAATTGTTGATGTGAAGCCTCACTCTGCGAAGCATACATCAGTCCCTTGATATACTCAAGTACCTTCTCGGTTTGCATCTGATCGAGCGAGTTAAGCGACTCTACGATCTGATATTTTTGATTTATAGTTGTCATACGTGTAGTGGTTGTTTGACAATACAAATAACGTAAATCAAACACCTGATGTTCAACAACCATGCCCGCTATTAACAGTAATACAACACGGTAGTAATATTTAAGTTGAAAATGCTGAAAACCGGATATAGCGCTATATAGTTCGTTTAAAGCATTAAGGCGTATTCACCTCATTATACCCTCCCGTTGTATTATCAGTCCAGCTCATTGGGTAATTCTTGTCAAGGAACTCTAACGAATCGGTGGTCAGGTATAGGGGGTGAAAAGTGTCGATCATCACGGCCAGTTCATGTGTTTCTTTGGCTCCTATACTTTTCTCTACGGTGCCCGGGTGTGGTCCGTGTGGCAGACCTCCGGGATGTAGCGTAAACGATCCGCGTTCTATACCTCTGCGACTCATAAAATTACCCTCGGCATAATATAGTACCTCATCTGAATCTATATTGCTATGGTTATACGGTGCCGGTATAGCAAGCGGATGGTAATCGAACAGGCGCGGCACGAATGAGCAGATAACAAAATTTCTTGCCTGAAAGGTTTGATGTACCGGAGGTGGCTGGTGAATACGGCCGGTAATCGGTTCGAAGTCGTGAATTGAAAACGCATAAGGCCACAGAAAGCCATCCCACCCGATCAAATCTAGTGGACTATAATCATATATATACTGATGCAGAAATCCCTGCTTCTTTATCTTCAGTAAAAATTCGCCTTTATGTGTTTCTGTTATAAGCTCGTGTGGCGGACGAATGTCACGTTCGCAGTAAGGTGCATGTTCGAGTAATTGCCCTAATTGATTTCGATAACGTTTTACGGTCTCAACCGGTGAAGTAGATTCGATGATAAGCAGTCGTAAAGGCCCTTCTTCAAATTCAAGTTTATAGATGACGGTGCGCGGTATAACAACATAGTCGCCCTGGCGAAGATCGAGTTTACCGAAGGGCGATATCAATGTACCCTTACCATCATGCACATAAAGCACTTCATCGCCTTCTGCATTTTTATAAAAGTAATCCATGGTGCGTTTGCGCGGTGAGCAGATGGATATAGCACAGTCGGCATTCATGAGTAACACCTTACGGGCATCAAGATAATCCTCTCCGGTAGTTGTTACCTTGGAAGTATTGAGATGAGTTTGACGAAGTGCATAATCATCCACGCGTTTCGCCCCGTAGCGTACAGGCTCTTTCAGTTCTTTGATGCGTGTAGGCGGATTGATATGATACAGGTTGGAATATATACCTGAGAAACCTTCTGAGCTTACAAGTTCTTCCTTATACAAGCTCCCATCCGGCTGGCGGAATTGCGTATGCCGTTTAGGAGGAATTTTTCCGAGACGATGATAATACATAGTGGAAATAGTTTATCCTAAAATTAATCAATGGAAAGTATAGGTGTAAGTGTTCCGAAGCCTCTTTCGTAAAATCAACTTTCACAAAATAAAAACTCCTCTGCACAAGTATTTGCACAGAGGAGCCGTTTCTTATTTGGGTATAATTAGCGCAGTGCTAGTACTTGAATACTTTACCGCCAGCCATTACTTCCTGTTTCTTCTCATCGAATGTTACCTTCTCTCCGGTGCGCACGGCAGCGTTCGTCATAATGGTTGCTATAGAGTGCATATAGCCTGCTTCTACCGGAGCGTTAGGTTCTTTACGACTGCGTACACACTCCATCCAGTTACGCATGTGCGCGGATGTGAGTGGATCTCCTCCGGTGTTGGCAGAGGCCACCACCTGTTCGGTCTGCGCTTGCTGTACTATATCCATCTCCGGCAACAGGTTAGCCTGCATGTTCATCGCTGTTGCGTGATTGAGACGTAATCCTCCTATCGGGGAAACTTTGTTTGTGTTCAAATTCAGTTCACCTCCGTTGGAATAGTATATTTCCGCTGGCCGCTCATCGCCATTCATCATGCGCGAAGTAAACTGTACCTGGAAGCCCTGTTTGTCATCACCATAATCAAATACAGCTGTGGTGGTGTCCCAGTTCTGACGACCATCTTTCCAGAAATATACTCCGCCATTGGCCACTACACTACGAGGATGTTTCAGTCCGCTGAACCAATGCACCGTATCGATCTGGTGACTCATCCATTGGCCGGGCATGCCGGAAGAGTACGGCCAGAACAATCTATACTCCAAATATTTTCTCGGATCAAAATTCTCAAACGGACGATTCATCAGGAAGCGTTTCCAGTCTGTATCTTGTTCGCGTAATTCAGCCACAAGTGCAGGTCTTCTCCAACGGCCAGGCTGGTTAACGTTCCAACTCAATTCAACCATTACGATCTGTCCGAATTTACCGCTCTGTATAAAATCAGCAGCAGCATGATAGTTCTTGCCGCTTCTGCGTTGTGAACCGATCTGTACAATCTGCTTGGAATTTTTAACAGCCTTTAATGCAGCACGGTTGTCTTCCATCGTTTCAGCAAAAGGTTTTTCGGTATAGGTATCGCAGCCCGCTTTTATTGCTTCTATAGTATGTAATGCATGTTGAAAATCGGCCGTGCTGATAATGACAGCGTCAAGATCTTTTATCTTGTATAACTCATCGTTGTTAACGCAAGCCTGTATATCGTGCTGGAATTTTTCTTTCAGGTAAGCTTGTCCTTCCTCTCTTCTTTTCTTCCACAGATCGGACACGGCTACAATATCGAAATTCAACTCCTGGTAATGATTCAGAAAGCTGGGTAACAGCGATTGGCGAAAGCGATCAGAGAACCCCACAACGCCTACGCGTACGCGGTCGTTCGCACCAATAATGTTTGCATAACTCTTGGCTGAAAAAGCAATGGCTCCGAGCGAAGCGATCGCAGATTTTTTTATAAAACTTCTTCTGGACGTTTTCATAAGCTATAGATGGGTCTGAGTTCTTATTTACTATAAATGATTTTTGGGGTGAATCGATATATATACTTACTTCAGTTCTTTGATCCTGATGCTTCTGAACGAAACATTATCACCGTGATCTTGCAATAGAATGTGCCCTTTTTCTGCCATGCCAAAGTTTTCCCATTGCGCATATTTACTGCGCGCTACCAGCGCTTTAAAAATGTTGTTGCCGCGTTTATACTCGATCACTTTGTAGCCGTTGAGCCAATGCTCCACGCGATTGTCGGGATATACTATAACACGCCCCTGATTCCATTCGCCAATCTTCTTGAGGCCTCTTGGATTTTTATCAGAGGGGATCAGATCGTATAGTGATGCTAATGTTCTATTACCTGCAGCACCCATTTTAGCATCCGGATGTTTCTCATCATCGAGTACCTGGTATTCAAGACCGATGGCAGAGCCCTGGTTGTTTTCTTTTTCAGTTACAAAATATTTTACACCGCTGTTGGCACCTTCGGTAAGTTTAAATTCGAATTGAAGATCGAATGCTCCGTATTCATTTACGGTAACTATATCGCCACCATTCTGCGATTCGCCTCCGGTTGATTTTACAACGCTCAGGCTACCGTCTTTTATCTCCCAGCCTTTCTCCGGAAATTTATCTTTGTAAGCACCGCGCCATCCTTGTGTTGTCTTGGCATCCCACAGAAACGCAAAACCGTTTTTCTTTTCCTGTTCAGTAAGTGTGTTCGGAACGAAGTTCATCACGAAGATAGAATCAACCGGTGATGGCTGAAGCGCTTCTGTTTTGATGCGAACGTTTTTAAACCACACATGTTTGCCCGCTTCTTCTGGTTTGTTGATGGAGTGTACTTGCAGCGCTATAAATCCTTTCAGCGTCATGTCATCCACTACATGTGCGCAGGGAATGCCGTTGATCCATGTGCGCAACGTATTGCCTATTGCTTCAATGCGCACCGTGTTCCACTCGTTATTGCGATAAGCATTCTTGGCAGGTAAATTATACTCCAGTGGATATAGCCATTGCCTTCTGGATTCATCATATATACCCCCGCACCATTTGCGTGGTGTAGGGTCTATATCGAGTTGATAGCCGAATACTTTTCCATTGAGATAATCAGGTTTGCTTTCGCTGCGGAACTGCACACCCGAGTTAGTGCCATCATCCATTTTGAAATCAAGTTCCAGAATAAAATCTCCGAATGTTTCTTCGGTAACAATAAACGAATTTGGTGAATCGCTGATCGTTGTACCTACGATCATTCCGTTCTCTACTTTGTAGGGAGCTTTACCGTTAATCTGTTTCCAGCCTGTAAGATCTTTACCGTTAAAAAGTTTCCGCCAGCCTTTATCAGTTTTCTGCGCGTAACTCAGACACGAGACAAAAACAAAAAAAATTATACTGAGTTGTTTCATGATGATTGTATGGGAATTTGGTTTAAGGTTGAGTCACTATATATTTAACCGGTTCATTTCTTTTACAGCATAATCGCAGGCGCGGGCTGTCAACGCCATATAAGTTAGTGATGGATTTACACAAGAGGAGGACGTCATACACGAACCATCGGTAATAAAAACATTCTTTACACGATGCATCTGGTTGAATGCATTGAGTACCGAAGTTTTTGCATCGCGCCCCATGCGCGCAGTGCCCATCTCGTGGTTGGCATTGCCAGGAAACGATGTGTTGATATAGGGCTTTATATCTTTGAAGCCTGCTGCTTCCAACATCTCCGCGGCTGCCTTCGACATGTGTTGCTGCATGGCTATTTCGTTCTCTTTAAACTCGCAATCAATAGTTATAGTATTGCGGCCAAAGGCATCTTTCTCTTCCGTGTTCAGTGTTACACGATTGTCCTGGTAAGGCAAACACTCACCGTAACCAGAAAAAGAAATACCCCATGGGCCGGGCTTCTGAACACTTTGCTTCAGAGCTTCTCCTATCTCCCCAGACGCAAAATGACTCATCCAACCACTACGCCATGAACTGCCCATCAGTCCAAAACCACGAAAATAATTTTCAGTCTTGCCGCGCATGTTCTGAAAGCGAGGCACATATAGCCCGTTAGGTCTGCGGCCGAAGTAATATTGATCTTCGTAACCTTCCATCAACGCTTCAGCTCCGGCATGTTTATGATGATCCATCAGGTTTCTTCCAACCTGGTCGCTGTCGTTACCCAATCCATTCTCGAAACGCGAGGAAGTTGAGTTAAGTAAAATGAATGTAGTGCCGAGTGTAGATGCGTTCAGAAAAAGGATTCGTGAGTAATATTCTATTACCTCTTTGGTTTCTGTATCGATCACTTCAACACCAACTGCTTTTTTCTTTTGCTCATCATACAAAACTCTGTTTACCAGTGAGTGTGGACGCAGTGTAAGTTTACCGGTATCAAAAGCAGCCGGCATTGTACTTGCATTGGTACTGAAGTATGCGCCATACAAACAACCACGATGACATTGATTTCTATACTGACAAACACCACGTCCTTTTACGGGAGCAGTAAGGTTTGCCACGCGACCTATCGTAATTCTTCGATCCGGAAATTTTTTTTCTGAGCCTTCCTTGAATTTTTTTTCAACGCAGGTCATTTCCATCGGAGGTTGAAAATTACCATCAGGTAAATGATCAAGCCCTTCTGCCTGACCGCTCACACCGATAAATGTTTCCACGTAATCATACCAAGGAGCGAGATCTTTATAGCGAATGGGCCAGTCAACACCATAACCATCGGAAAGATTGGCAGTAAAATCAAGATCACTCCAGCGATAACAGTGACGCCCCCAGAGCAGCGATCGTCCTCCCACCACATCACCGCGAATCCAGTCGAAGCGTTTCACTTCGGTATAGGGATTCTGCAGATCGTTGATATAAAAATGTTTATTGTCAGCACGATATGAATAGTGACGACACTGTATATATCCTTTCTCCCGATCTTCGCGCGTGAGTTTTCCGCCATGATCAAATTCCCATGGATCTTTACTGGTAGTAGGGTAGCTCGGGTGCTCTACATTTTTACCTCGTTCCAACATCAGAACTTTCAACCCCTTCTCACAGAGCTCTTTGGCTGCCCAGCCACCACTTATGCCCGAGCCTACAACAATGGCATCGTAGGTATTTTGCTCACGGCTCTTACCGTTCAGATTCATGCTAGCGTTATTCTCCACTCTAAATTTTTCAAAATCTTTCTGTTCGTGAAAATAAGTTTTTCAAACGGTAACGGGAACGGTCACATCGGTGCGAAATGCTAACATGTGTTGATGTGGATGGTACTTCGAAGCCTTGATTTTTTATTTTGAATATTAATATTCCCGAATCGCTTTAGCATTCCACCTCATGTTATATTTTTGCGCAATTTTGTTCATACCACTCCATTACAAAAATGCCAAGAGATAGAAGTATTCGCTCCGTACTCATCATCGGTAGCGGCCCCATTATTATTGGTCAAGCCTGCGAGTTCGATTACTCCGGTTCACAAGCATCACGCTCACTGCGTGAAGAAGGAATCGAAGTCGTGCTGATCAATTCTAATCCGGCTACAATCATGACAGACAAGGTAACGGCTGATCATGTGTACCTGAAGCCGCTGACAAAAAAATCTATTCGTGAAATTCTGGAGAAGCACCACATCGATGCTGTGCTTCCTACTATGGGTGGACAGACTGCGCTGAACCTTTGTATTGATTGCGATAAGGCAGGCATCTGGCAACACTATGGTGTACGTATCATTGGTGTTGATATCAAGGCCATTGAGACTACAGAAGACCGCGAGAAATTCAGGTTGAAAATGCTTGAGTTGAATGTAGGAGTTTGTAAAGGCGGTACCGCCAGCTCATTCCTGCAGGGAAAAGAAATTGCTCAGGAGATCGGCTTCCCATTGGTAATTCGTCCTTCCTATACTTTGGGAGGAACCGGTGGAGCTTTTGTAAACGATCCGGAAGATTTTGATGAAGCGCTTAACCGCGGCCTGCACGCATCACCTATACATGAGGTGTTGGTGGAGCAAAGTATTATGGGCTGGAAAGAATATGAGCTCGAACTTCTGCGCGATAGTTTAGGAAACGTCATCATTATCTGTTCGATCGAGAACTTCGATCCGATGGGTATACATACCGGAGACTCTATTACCGTTGCTCCGGCTATGACGTTGCCAGATACAGTATATCAACGCATGCGCGACCTCGCCATTAAAATGATGAATGGTATAGGTCAGTTTGCCGGTGGTTGTAACGTACAATTCTCGCTTGATCCGAATAATGACGAAAACATTATCGGCATAGAAATCAACCCGCGCGTGTCACGCTCTTCAGCGTTGGCATCAAAAGCAACGGGTTATCCAATCGCGAAGATCGCAGCTAAACTTGCCATCGGGTATAACCTCGATGAGTTGAAGAATGCCATCACCGGTACAACTACTGCGTACTTCGAGCCTGCTATAGATTATGTGATTGTAAAAATACCGCGCTGGAACTTTGATAAATTCCACGGTGCAGATCGCAAGCTTGGTTTACAAATGAAGTCTGTAGGAGAAGCGATGGGTATCGGAAGAAATTTCCAGGAAGCATTGCAGAAAGCATGTCAGTCACTTGAGATCAGAAGAAATGGTTTAGGTGCCGATGGTAAATCACTGCAGAAGCAGGATGAAATTCTCTATAGCCTCGAGCATCCATCCTGGAATCGCATATTCCATATATACGATGCACTCAAGCTGGGTATATCGATGAAGACGGTGCAGAAACTTACCAAGATCGACCGTTGGTTCCTCAAGCAGATTGAAGAACTCATTGAGCTCGAAAAGGAAATTGAGAAACATAGTATCGAAAATATACCGGCAACACTGATTCGTGCAGCAAAAGAAAAAGGATATGCTGATCGCCAGATCGCACACTTGCTCGATTGCTACGAAAGTGATGTGTATAAAAAGCGCACGGACCTCGGTATAAAACGAGTATATAAACTGGTTGATACCTGCGCGGCTGAGTTCGAAGCAAAAACGCCTTACTACTACTCTACATTTGATACGGAAAACGAATCGACTGTATCGAATAAAAAGAAAGTAGTTGTGTTGGGTTCTGGTCCTAACCGCATCGGGCAAGGTATAGAGTTCGATTATTCTTGTGTGCACGGTGTACTCGCAGCAAAAGAGTGTGGTTATGAAACCATCATGATCAACTGTAACCCGGAAACTGTTTCAACAGATTTCGATATAGCTGATAAACTATATTTTGAACCAGTGTTCTGGGAACATATCTACGACATCATTCAGCATGAAAAACCGGAAGGCGTTATTGTTCAGCTTGGCGGACAAACTGCACTGAAGCTTGCTGAAAAGCTGGATAAGTATGGTATAAAAATTATCGGTACATCTTTCGAAGCACTTGATCTTGCCGAAGATCGCGGTCGCTTCTCATCACTACTCAAAGAATTAGCTATACCTTATCCGGAGTTTGGTGTAGCGACAAATGCAGACGAAGCGCTGGAAGTTTGCAAAACAATAGGTTTCCCGTTGCTGGTGCGTCCTTCGTATGTTCTTGGAGGCCAGAGTATGAAGATCGTGATCAACGAGCAGGAGCTGGAAGATCATATCCTCGACATCTGGAAACACTTACCTGAAAACAAAGTATTGCTCGATCACTTCCTTGATGGCGCTATTGAAGCGGAGGCAGATGCTATATGCGATGGTGAAAATGTATACATCATTGGTATCATGCAGCACATTGAGCCTGCCGGTATTCACTCGGGCGACTCGTACGCAGTGCTCCCTCCATATAACCTGGGAGACCTGGTGGTGAAACAGATTGAACACTATACCCACAAGATTGCTATTGCTTTGAAGACTGTCGGATTGATTAACATTCAGTTCGCTATCAAGAACGACAAAGTATATATCATCGAAGCAAACCCGCGCGCATCCAGAACAGTGCCGTTCATTTGCAAAGCATACGATGAACCGTATGTGAACTATGCAACGAAAGTAATGCTTGGTGAGAAGAAGGTAACAGACTTTACTTTTAACCCTACACGCAAAGGGTACGCAATTAAAGAACCTGTATTCTCTTTCCACAAATTCCCGGAAGTGAACAAGGAGCTCGGTCCTGAAATGAAATCAACCGGTGAAGCTATTTACTTCATCGATGATCTCATGGATGATTACTTCATGAAGATTTACTCGGAAAGGAATTTGTATCTGAGTAGATAGAATTTTAAGAACTATTGTGGCCCCGGGAATTTTCCGGGGCTTATTTTTTAAAGGCGATTTTTTGGTATTTGATCGGGCGAAATGACGAAAGAAGAGGGCGAAATACTCGGTAACAAAATCAAAAAAAGGTCTGAAATCTCTTATCAGAGGTTGGTTGAAAAGACAAAGAAGGAAGATGGTACACTTGTTCTCTCAAAGGATGGGGAAATTATACGGGTAAGGGTAATTTAAAATAAATCAGTACTCTCTCACGACTATATAGGCAGATCGCATTTCAGACCACGAATTGCTAATTCCCCGCGAACCTCTACCTTTGTATTCCTGTTTAGGCTCTTAAACGAAGCAATATGTTAAAATTCCTTCTCATACTCAGTCTTATCGTTTACGTCTTCTACAAGATAGGTTCCTTCTTTTTCCGTGCAGGTGCCGCAGCACAGGAACTAAAGGGCTTCAAACAGCAACGTAAAACTCCTGAACCTAAGAAAAACAAGGTTAAAGGAGGCGAGTACGTTGATTACGAAGAAGTGAAATAAGCTTCTCCGATTCTCTTTTTTTATCAGCCGATAAATTTTTTTACTCCGTTCAAGTGACGAATGCTATGAAAGTCCATTTTTATAAATACCAGGCTACCGGTAATGATTTTGTGGTGATGGATAACCGCGATGGTAAACTATCGCTCACCAAAGAACAGATTGAAAAGATCTGCGACCGAAGATTTGGTGTTGGCGCCGATGGACTGATGCTCATTGAAAAACATGCGTCACTCAATTTCAATGTTGAATATTTTAACAGCGATGGCTCACAAAGTCTGTGTGGCAACGGCAGTCGTGCTGCAGTTCACTTCGCTTCGAAGTTAGGACTGGTAAATGGCAAGTCAACTTTCAATGCGTATGATGGTGCGCATTCGGCAGAGTTACTGTCAACCGGTATCATTCGTCTGAAAATGAATGATGTGAAAGAAGTTAAGACAATTGGCAACGACTATTTTTTAAATACAGGTTCACCACACTATATACGGTTTGTTGAAGATATACATCAATACCCAGTAGTAGAGGAAGGAAGGAAGATCCGCTATAGCGAAGCCTTTAAACCAGGCGGAACGAATGTAAACTTTGTGGAGCTTCTGTCAGACAACACCATCTATGTACGTACTTATGAACGTGGCGTAGAAGATGAAACACTGTCGTGTGGCACAGGCGTAACAGCGGCTGCGATTGCTACTTCACTGAAAGGATATACTACGCCTGTGAACATAAAAGTGAAGGGAGGCGACCTATCTGTTGAATTCAAATCCGGCCAGTCCGGCACGTTCACAGAAATTTTTCTCGTTGGCCCTGCCAAAATGGTCTTTGAAGGCGACTTGGAACTGTAATTGTTCTCCCCGAAATCTCAAAAAACAAATTAACTTTAAGCCCCTTTTGGGGAGATTAAGAGTTTTTGTCATCTGTGTGTGGGATGTACCTGCCAGATTTCAACGGCACTTAATGGATAACGGACTTACACTATGCTGAAACTCATTGCCAAATTATTCGGAACAAAATCTGAGAAGGACATCAAGCGCATCATGCCGTTGGTTGAACAGACGAAACAGGAAGGCGAAAAACTGAAGTCTGTGAGCCACGATGAACTTCGTAACGAAACCAAAAAAATCCAGGAGTTCATTAACAGCGAACTCAAAGATATAGATGACCAGTTAGCGTCTCTTCACAAAAAAATTGCCGATAACCCTGAGCTGGAAATAAATGACAAGGACGCCATCTTCCAGGAAATCGACAAGATTGAACTGGATCGTAATAAGGAGCTTGAGAAAGTATTGATGAAAGTACTTCCGAAAGCTTTTGCCATTGTGCGTGAAACAGCAAGACGTTTTAAAGAAAATGAATACCTCGAAGTATCGGTTCAGGATTTCGATCGCCAGTTTTCAGTAGGTCGCGAGAACATAAAGATCGAAGGCGATAAAGCGAAGTGGTATAATAAATGGATGGCTGCCGGTAACATGATCACCTGGGATATGGTGCATTATGATGTGCAGATCATTGGTGGTATAGTATTACACGAAGGTAAAATTGCCGAGATGGCAACAGGTGAGGGTAAAACACTCGTGGCAACTTTGCCGGCTTTCCTCAATGCACTTGCCAAGCGTGGTGTACACATTGTAACCGTAAACAACTACCTGGCCACACGCGATAGCGAATGGATGGCTCCTATATTTCAATTCCACGGTATAAGTATAGATTGTATTGATAAGCACGAGCCAAACTCTACCGCTCGTAAAAATGCTTACCGCGCAGACATTACCTACGGAACAAACAACGAATTTGGTTTCGATTACCTGCGCGACAACATGGCGCGCGAACCGGAAGAACTTGTGCAGCGCGCGCATCACTATGCGATGGTCGATGAGGTTGACTCCGTGTTGATTGATGAAGCGCGTACTCCGTTGATTATTTCGGGTCCTGTACCACGTGGTGATCAGCATGAATTTTACGATCTGAAACCACGCATCTATAAACTGGTAGAGGCTCAGAAAAAACTTATAAACGATTACCTGACTACAGCCAAGAAACAACTGACAGAAGGTAACGAAAAAGATGGTGGTCTTTCGCTCTTCCGCGCACATCGCGCTATGCCGAAGTATAAGCCGCTGATCAAATTCCTGAGCGAACCCGGCTCGAAAGCTATACTTCAAAAAACAGAAAATTATTACCTGCAGGATAACAAACGCAATATGCCGGAGGCCGACAAGCCTTTGTATTTTGTGATTGATGAAAAAGATAACAGTGTTGAACTGACCGAGAAAGGTATAGATCTGATTACCGGCGAAGGTGAAGATCATAACTTCTTCATCTTACCAGAGATTGGTACGGAGCTCAATAAGCTTGAGAAAGACACTACATTGGAAGATGCAGACAAGCTTCACAGAAAAGAAGAACTGATCCGCGACTACCAGGTAAAATCACAACGCATCCACAGCGTTAACCAGCTCCTCAAAGCCTATACACTTTTCGAAAAAGATACCGAGTATATCATTGTTGACGGTAAAGTAAAGATCGTTGATGAGCAGACCGGTCGTGTGCTGGATGGTAGAAGATATTCAGACGGATTACACCAGGCTATAGAAGCAAAAGAAAATGTAAAAGTAGAAGACGCTACACAGACGTACGCTACCATTACATTGCAAAATTACTTCCGCATGTATCACAAGCTCGCGGGTATGACGGGTACTGCAGAAACGGAAGCCGGTGAATTGTGGGATATATATAAACTTGATGTTGTTGTTATACCTACCAACAAGCAAGCCGTTCGTAAAGACTATGACGATCTCGTATATAAAACCATGCGTGAGAAATTCAACGCGGTAATTGACGAGGTTGTAAAACTTACCGGTGAAGGTCGCCCGGTGCTAGTGGGTACTACATCGGTAGAGATATCAGAAGTAGTAAGCCGCATGTTGCAGATGCGCAAGATCAAGCATCAGGTATTAAACGCGAAACAACACCAGCGCGAAGCAGAGATTGTTGCTGAAGCCGGTAAACCAGGTACGGTAACAATCGCTACCAACATGGCGGGTCGTGGTACCGATATAAAACTTACGCCTGAATCAAGAGCAGCAGGTGGTCTCGCGATCATCGGTACAGAGCGCCACGAATCAAGACGTGTAGACCGTCAGTTGCGTGGTCGTTCAGGTCGTCAGGGAGATCCGGGTACTTCACAATTCTACGTATCACTGGAGGATAACCTGATGCGTTTGTTCATGCCGGAGCGTATNNTCGATGGTAACAAGCTCTATCGAGCGTGCTCAGAAAAAAGTGGAAGAGAATAACTTTGGTATACGCAAGCGTCTGCTCGAGTACGATAACGTAATGAACTCGCAGCGCGAAGTAATTTACAAGCGCAGAAGAAACGCATTGTTTGGCGAGCGTCTGGAGTTAGATATACTCACCATGCTGAACGATACCTGTGAAGACATGGTCATCAACGCCAAGAATGGTAATGATTACGAAAGTCTGCGCCTCAATGCGTTGAGTGTATTAGGTCTTGACTACGATATCTCCCGAGAGACTTTCGAAAAGCTCGATCAGAATAAACTTGCTGACGATCTATACCA
>DJFR01000069.1 GCA_002432545.1 Flammeovirgaceae bacterium UBA5867
TCTCACAACCGTCACTTTGTAAGTCAGATTGCAAACAAGATCTGGTATATAGAAGACAAGCAGATCAAAGAGTATCCGGGTACATACGATGAATATGAATACTGGCGCAAGAAGAATGAAGCGTCTGGTGTTAAAGCCGAACCACCCAAGCAGAAGAAAGCGGAACCTGAAGTAAAACCCAAGCAACCGCAGACACCAAGCAACGAAGCGAAACTAAAAACGCTTGAGAAAGAGTTGAAGAAAGTAGAAGAGCAGATCAGTCAGTTCGAAACACAAAAATCAAAACTCGAACTTGAAATGGCAAGTCCTGATGTATTCAGCAACGCAGCCAAACTGAAAGAAGTACAAGCGAACTTCAACAAAGCTATAGCAGACCTTGCTGCCGTCAATAAAAAATGGGAAGAAGTCGCTACCGCCATTGATGAATTAAATCAGTAATTGTTTCCCGTAGACGAAACAGATATACGCAGAAAAAAAATGCATGGATTTCTTTCATGCATTTTTTTATACCAATAATCCATATAGATACTTAGCGCTAACTTCATCTGCATAAACTTTCCAGACAGCAACCGGGACAGCCAATATAACTCAGTGAATATGCCTGAAATCGTAATTAGGACGAATGTTATGCGAAAAGTAAGCGCCTACAGAATCAGCATTCATTAAAGCATCATACTCGGATATAGGCACTTCAAAATATTGATATACCTCTCCTGTCCGGAATTCCACTTCCAGTATAGCATGATCTTCATCATAACCAATCGATGCCAGACTCGTAGATGAAACTTTTTCGCGAAGCATGTTCTATACCGGTAAAAATGAATGCCTATAAATATACCCTGCATTCTCCGATCGGCACAAAAAAAGGATGCCGGCAGGAACATCCGACATCCATAAAACTAACCATTTACCTAAAAAGGTGATCAGTTGTTCCTCCTGACACACCAGTGCTATAGGCCAGCCCTGTAAGCTGGCATTATGAAAGAGACTAGTAGCCGCTGCTAATTAACTCCAACACCAATCTGTATAATAAATCGCTCCATGTCGCGCTCCACCGTTGTGACGGGAGCAGCCACATCTCCACCCCACCAGAAGGAAGGTGTATAGCTATACTTGATGCGTTGGAATTTATACCCCGAGCTGAAAGAAATACTCAGCTTGTTGGTTTTGATACGGTATCCTAAAATACCGGCAAAAGTCTGTCCGCCATCTACATCATAATCACGATTATCTTCATACTCTTCGGTACGATAGGCAAAGGAGTAACCTCCGTTGAATTGGACAAAGAATGCATCGTCTTTAACTTTCGCGAAGTCGTATGAGACAGCAGCAAACACTGGAAGTGTTCGCCACTCGGTATAGGCTTCATACCCTGTGCCGAGTCCTATACCCAGTCGGTTACAGCGTATACCGTGTATTGTAGTCAGGGTAGTATAACTTCCATTTCCTTTCTTACCCAGCAGAGCACCGGCCAGAAAGCTGTTGGAGTATCGTATTTTAGTATGATTGTCTGAAGAAACACTATCGGGTTGAGCCGCCAGCGTAAACGAAGTCAGCATGAAGCAAAGAATCAGCGCGAGTCTATTCTTCATTGGATGCAACGATATGGCTAAGCAGTTTTATATTCTTCGGGTCGGAGTAATCGTATTGAAAGAGACCATCCTCCCCGATCATCATCAGCGTGTTGTTGAATGGAATAACATCGTATGCATGTATATCCTGGTAATGCGCCAGTTGCTTGCTGTCAATCAGGTTGATGTCAGAAGCATCGTATACTTTTAATCCGGCTGTACCATCGCAGATAAACAATGTAGCGTTATCCTTTCCAAGTCCGTGCGGGTTGGTCATGGCATATGTCTTCAGCAACTGCGGAGACTTTACATCTTTGATATCGATTACTTCGAGTTGGTTTGTAAAACCCTGGCAGGTAGTTCCGGAACGAAGTGTTACATAAGCATAGTCGCCATCCACAATAACCGGATCGCAGCTGCGTACGTGTGAATATGTACTCACGTGTGTAGGCGATGCCGGCGATGTAATATCATATATATGCATACCGGAGCTGGAGCCAATAAAGAGATGATCATCGTGCGGGAAAATTGTTTCAATATCCCAGCTGATATACGTCTTTGCCTTTGCTACCGGATTTCGCGCATCCGTTATATCAACAGCCTGAAGCGTTCCGATGTCGAGGGTATATAAATGATTCTGGCTGATGGTGAATCGTGCCATAGAGCCGCCAACTCCGGGGCCAGAGCCGTTCCCCGGAGCGATGGCTGCGCTCTTATCAAAACTTGCATAACTGGCTAACGCAATACCGTCTTCGTAATACATACCACCCCAGGGCTGCATGTTTGAAGCAGCATCACAATCGGATTTCTCGATGGACACATTTTGTTTTTCAACCCAATCTGTTACCAGACCTTTCTGTGCATCGAGATAAAAACCCAGGCTGTTATAATTACTGAAAATATTTTCTATGCGGTTTACTTCTTTTATATCCGCGAACGAAGTGATATCCAATACCACCAGGTCTATAAAACTATCGGCATATAGCATGCTTCCTTTTATAGCCAGGTCATAATTACCAGGAACTGTAATGAAGCTTTTATTTACCGGTGCAGAAGGATCGTGATTATCGATCACATGAATGCCTTTGCCCGGCTCGTTTACAAAAAGATAATTGTCTTTATAGTATATCTTCCCTACCGTTTTTATAGGCTCGGGTGCGGCCACGGACACACTGGAACGTATTTCTTCAAGTGTAGTATATACCGGTTCGTAAAATGTATACTCGTTCGTTACTTCACATTTATCGGTACACCCTTCCAACAAAACACTGATGCCTAAAAGGCCTGTGAGAAAAAGTAATGCATACAGCGAAACGTGTATCCGTTTTTGAAGCCTGTTCTCTAAAGTATCCATACCGGTTCAGGGTTATTTAGTGATTAGACCCTCACCCGCATGAAAAGGTTGGAACCTTAGTGAAAAATATAACGAAAACGTAAACCGACATCGAATGTAAGCGGCATCGCTGTGATGGGCTGATCCGATTTATAGATAGAACTGAATGGATAGCGAATTCCGGGGTTCAACGCCAGTCGATAATGTTGTCCAAACTTATAACTGAACTCCGTACCTACGAGACCACTGAAATTAAACGTACGGTATGGAGAATCACTGCCGCTACCCTGTGTTGTTTTGCTCACGTTGTCGCTCTCCGGAGTAAGTGTATTCTGCAGGAACATATCGGTTGATACACCACCATTTAGTTGTACACCGAAACGCTTGTTCACAATCATATAGCCTGCCTGCAGCGGTATACTTACAAATTGCAGACTGCTATTGATAGTATACGGTGCAGTAGATACAATCCGATTATCGGCTTCACTCATCATACTGTTAACCGCGGGCGCACTGAAGTTTGCAAAATCAGCAGAAGCACCTACAGCATTGGAAGTATAATCCGATGACTGCGTCATATAGTTTACACCACCCTGTACAACCCAGCGCTTGGATAAACGCGTACCCATGCTAAGTCCTACAGTATAGCTTGAGCCGGAAGCTTTCGCCTGCTGTGTTGCTACATTATTCATAGCAAAAGACTGCGACTGAGATTGTGATACGGTTGAATTCACCGTATTAAAACTACCAGCAGCAAAACCAACCGATGTCCAAAGTTTCTCACTGCCAGTATTATCTCCTTCCTTTTTCTCTTCGCTTCTGCCCTTACCCTCCTCATCAAGCTTTGCCAACATGAGCATGAGCGGATCTACCTGCGGTGCAAGTTTAGTAGCATCAAAATCTGCAGGCTTGTCAACACGCGATGGTAATTTCTTCACACCTTCATTGGAAGCGAGTGTAGATGAATTATTCACGGCACCAAATTCGCCATGGTTAGCAGTATAGTAGCGGCTAAACGGATTGATATCAACCGCATTCTTGTTATCAGTCGCTGCTACAGATTGCTTTTGATCATTCGTTAATGCCGATGCATTGTTTGAAGGACTGCTGGTATCATTCGCAGCTATACCTTGCGAGTTTACAGTTTGAGAAGCGCTGTTCGTATTTTGTATAGTCTTATCATTCGTTTCGTTAGCGTTACGTTTCTGTTCTGCAGAAGCAATCGTATTTTGTTTTTCTGCTATACCCGAATTTTGATCCTGCTGATTAAGGCCGCTATTATTTTTACCAGCATCGTTGCTGGCAACTTGTTGCTGAGAAGATGTATTGGCTATGTCATTTACACCTTTCGTGTTCTTCCCGGTCGATTGTTCTGTTGATGCTGTAGCCTGAGCGTTGTGCAGTGCATTGCCTTGCTTTCCGTCCGCTGATGCAATTGAAGTCTGTGCGGCATCTTCAGCAGCTGAGTTTTGTTTGCTGGTATTAGCGTTCTTTTGTTCCGTCTTTGCTATAGCATTCTTATTCGTTTTATCAGAAGCATTGTATACTTTTTCAGCATTGGATTTGTCGGATGAGACAGCGTTTGTTTCCGACTGACGCGCGGCAGAAGAAGATTGATTATCGCTGCTTGTCGCAGTTGTTCTCTGCTTATTCAGATTATTCTTCTTTGCATTAGAAGAAGCATTCTCATCGCGTGTGTTCAGCGATGCTATAGAATTATCCGTTGCGTTATTATCAGCTGCTTTATTGTCTTTGAGTATAGCTGAAGAAGATGTAGACGCTTGTGAGTTTTCATTCGCAGCGTTTTCTTTTCCATTTGTGACAGCATCGTTTGAAGATATAGTCTGATCAGCGGTTGTATTACCGGATGTATTTCCTTCCGTTGCCTGTTGCTGACCGGCAGTTTCACCGGTACGAGTTTGTGCATTACGTTCTGATGATGATTCTGTTTTTGGATTCACAGCAAGTGATCCATCAAATCGTTGTTGATCCTGGAGTATATAATATCCCACACCGGCAACACTCATAGCAAATGCTATAGATGCAGCGGCCAGAAGCTTGTAGAAGAAAATTCTACGCTTCATCTTGTCTCCTTCTGCTTTTTCAAGGTCGAGCTCGATGTTCGTCCACACATTTTCGGTGGGACTCACCTCTGCTTCCTTAAAAGCATCACGGAACGCATCCTCAAATTTTCGACTCTCCATATCGTTCATAATACGTTGACTCCTTTAGTAACCGTTGTTGCAGCAAGCTCTTGGCGCGGGCAAACTGCGACTTCGATGTACCTTCTGATATACCGAGTTGTTCGGCTATTTCTTTATGACTAAATCCTTCAATGGCAAACATGTTGAAAACGATCTGGCACCCTTGAGGAAGAGCCTGTATCATCTCAAGTAACTGTGTAAAATGGATACCGGATATACTGACTTCGTCTTCCGGAAGATTGGTCTCTTCGATATCGACCATGGGGAGAAGGTAAAGTTTCTTCCGGTTTGCGTTAAGCGCGGTGTTAACCATGATCCGGGTTATCCAGGTTTCCAGCTTCGATTCTCCTCTGAAATTCTCGATCCCCTGAAACACTTTTACAAATCCTTCCTGCAGAATGTCTTCCGCTTCGGCCGTAGTTTTGGAATATCGAAGACAGACCACCAGCATTTTTCGGCAATAGCGATCGTACAAAGCCCGTTGAGAGACCCTGCTACCTTTTCGGCATCCTTCTATAAGCTCGGTTTCGTTGAGCATCAATCCGATAATCCGACCATTTGAACGTTAGACACTACCTGTATGCAAAAGGTTGGAATGCAAAATCGCCATTCCCTGAACAGGTTTTGATCCTGTTGAAACGCACATCAACCACATTTGGCTTTGATATTGCCAAATTATTTTTTCCTTTGCCTCTTTATAAAATCAACCTGTAAATCCGAAACACAACGTTTCATTTAATCAGCATAACGAATGAGGTTCCTGTATATTTCTATGTTGCTTGTACTGTTAGCGGCTGCCTGCACACCCATCACACAAAGTACGGTTAATTCAGATGGTAATCCTAAAGCCCTGCAGCTTATTGACCGCGCGTACGAACCGCAGATCAAAACCATTCAGTTATACTCGTCAGGCAACACACTCAATCCTGCCGTTACAGGTCTCGGCCAGGCAAACCTCATCCTTGAATTTGACGACATGCGAAGTCAGAATGATTCATACTATGCACGCGTCATTCACTGTAATCACGATTGGACACAATCATCGTTACAGGACCTCGACTATATGACGGTGTATAATGAATTTCCAATAACCACGTACGAGTTCTCGGTTGACACGCACATCCCCTATATTCACTATACATTCACACTTCCGGTTGTAAAATTACCAGGCAACTATGTACTCGCGGTATATCGTGGCGGCAACAAAGAAGATATCCTTCTCACCAAACGTTTCATGGTATTCAATACGCAGGTGAGCTTTACGCAAAACGGAAATCTGATCGGTCCGGGTAGAATTGCAGATCTTAATCAGCAGATCAACTTCACCGTAAACTATAAGAATCTGAATATACTCAACCCGCTTACCGATGTACATGTAAACATTCGTCAGAACCAACGCTGGGACAACCAGGCCTCGAATGTAAAACCAAGTTTTGTTCGTGAGATTGAAAAAGAAATCGAATATAGATTCTTTGACGATGCCCTGATGTTTAAAGGTGGAAATGAATTTCGGTTCTTCGATCTTCGATCACTCAATTACCCCGGACGTAACGTAGGCTATATGGACAAGAAAGTAAAACCATTCAAAGCCTATATCCAGAAAGACAAGTCGCGCGAAGATGAAGCCTATGCACAGTATAACGATTTGAACGGTGGCTTCACGCTCGATAATTATGATTACCGCGACATGGCCTATGCGAACTATGTCGATGTAAATTTCACCTTATCAACACCTCCGGTAAAAGGCGATGTATATGTAGCCGGAGCTTTCAACTACTGGAACCTGAACCAGGAAAATAAAATGCATTATGATACGGCACAAAACAGCTATGTAGCAGATATACTCTTGAAGCAGGGCTGGTACGACTATCAATATATAGTGAAGGCACCGGGTGTTGATCCCTACCGGTTTGAAGGAAGTCACTTTGAGACAGAGAATCAGTACGAGGTGTTTGTATACTACAGACCTTTTCAACCGCAGGCCGATCTGCTCATTGGCTACCTGCGACTGGAGGCCAACCCACGTTAAGCGTAAATCATTTCCTGTTGGGCAGTCCGTTGTATGGAGTCGTTGTTGGCAACATCCAGCATACCAAAGCCTTTATGCGTGAAATGGCCGAGACCATTTTCATAGACAAACTGTTGTACTTCTTTGGCTGCGTAAAGTGTAAAAGGGAAAGTATATCCGCGCACTTCAAACTTTACATCACTGTCGTATAACGGATAGATACGCGCAAACTTTTTATGCGATGCCTGGATCCGCTGGATATAGTCCTGGTCAGGCACAATCTGAAATTTATAGAAAGATGCTAGTTGCTCAGCAGTATGTTTACCCTGCACTTCCATACGTGCAAGGGTAGATTCATAGAGAAGATCAGAAAACTCATCGCTCTCGGGCGATACAAATTTCTTACCGCTCTCGTCATTGAAAGCAGCAGGTATAACTACGATAGGAGAAATACAAAGGAACTTCGATTCATCGCTGATCTTTACCGGCTCCTCCTGCTCTACCGACTCCGGCATCAGGTGAAGATTACCAACAATGATTTCCTTCTGTTCAAAAAGTCGGGCAAGAAAGTAATCCATAAAAGGTTTGTCCGAGCATGCAAACACCAGCGTAACCTTCGATGAAAAGTAATGCAATCCCTTACGACTAACTTTGGTTTGGCCTTTCAGTCCTGAGAAATTGTACTGGTTAAAATCCACGTAGCCCTTCTCCGGACCAAATATTAAAAGTCCTTTGATTACCTGCGCCAATAGATATTGGTGGTGAAACGGCACGTACGCACCCCTGTTTTTCAGTGAAAAAATGATCCTGGTTCTCAAGCCAAAAAAAAATTAATCGGGGGGTTATTTCTTACCCAAACAAAAAATCCGCTCAATACTGAATGTGAGCGGATTATAAAGCTAAGAAAAAAAAAGAAAGGTTAAATATAATTGTAAGGAAACTTTATACGTTAAAGCGGAAATGCATGATATCCCCATCTTCAACAACATATTCTTTTCCTTCCACCGCCATTTTACCGGCCTCCTTACAAGCTTGTTCTGTTTTATAGTGCTGGTAATCAGTTAGTTTAATAACCTCAGCGCGAATAAAGCCTTTTTCAAAATCCGTGTGAATTACACCGGCAGCCTGAGGTGCTTTCCATCCGCGTTTAATCGGCCAGGCACGTACCTCCTTCTCTCCTGCCGTGAAGTAAGTGATCAAATCAAGCAGGTGATACGAGGCTCTCAATAATTTATTAAGACCGGATTCCGTCAGTCCATATTCAGCCAGGAATACAGCACGATCCTCTTCACTCTCCAACTCTGCAATCTGTGCTTCAATAGCAGCAGAGATAATAACAACCTCCGCGTTCTCATCCTTCACATGCGCGCGTAAAGCGTCAACATGTTTGTTACCAGTATGAAGAGACCCTTCATCAACATTCGTTACATAGATCACAGGCTTGGCCGTAAGCAATTGCAGATCAGCCACCGCTTTCTTATCCTC
>DJFR01000172.1:0-138 GCA_002432545.1 Flammeovirgaceae bacterium UBA5867
TTCTTCGGATAGTATTTCGAATGATCTTATCTCCCCCATACTAAATTCTAAAATGCGGAAGTGGAACAAAATTCAGCGGTGCCCATTCTCAGTAGTAGAATGGTTCATATATACATTTATAGTCATTATGACTATAAG
>DJFR01000172.1:150-8266 GCA_002432545.1 Flammeovirgaceae bacterium UBA5867
AAATCTACGAAAGACGGGATCCACATCCTGCAAAAAAATCAATTCAAATTGATGCACACCTCTACATATTCACAGATCAGAAACAAGTTGCACAACGTGAAGCCTGGCAGAAGATAGAATACTCGAACTTCTAGCTTTAACACATAACCATCTACTTTATCAATATAGTATATTTTGCAGTAAGGACTGCTGACATTACCGGTAAATCAAAGAATATTTATATTCTTGAGAGCTCTGCTGCGAGGTAAGTACACTCTTTCAACACATCAACCTTATATCTTTAGTCGATTGTATATACCATTATAGATACCTATAGCGGTTGTCATGAAATTATCAAGCCCCTATATCTATATACTTATTGAATTCTTTGCACTCTGGAGTCACCACCGGTTTGACGTAACTATCGTACTGTTGTCGCTAACGTCCTTTGTTTTTTACGGATGAGAAACGTTTGCTTTAATGATCTCCAGATGAATAAAACAGAAGGTTATAAAAGCAAAAAACCTCCTAAACATTTCATTTAGGAGGTTTTGTTGTGTTTTGATTGACAATCTGCGGTCCGGACGGGACTCGAACCCGCGACCTCCTGCGTGACAGGCAGGCATTCTAACCAGCTGAACTACCGGACCATTTTATTATAAAACCAAGTCGTTTCTTGATTTTCCCTCGGGATGTGTCTCAAAGGGAGTGCAAAGATAGCGCTGTGTTTAAAATCTCCAAAATTTGGATCGAAAAAATTTACAGATGTTTTCTTTTTCTATGCATTCATCCTCTGCATACGCATCAATAATCTATTCGAAACCAACTTTGTAAACTGAACTTATTCTCTGAATCTGAACAATTTACAATCAAATTATATACCTGCATGGAGTATACCCGGACGACACCAATAAAAAACTCGCCTGCAAAAAAATATTTTTCCTTTCTCACAGACGAGTTTACAAATGAATGAATTACTTCTTCGATTGATACGATGAATACATCCACACCAGTTTCTCCTGCTGACGGATATAGTCGCTCATCAATGCATTGGTACCTTCATCGTCTGCTTCAGCCGCAGTCTTCAATAATTGACGCTCTTTGATCAACAAGGTTTTAAAACCTTCCAGCACAAGTTCAACAGCAGCGTGCCCTTCTGAAACATCCTTGCTTTCTTTTATCTCTGATTTCCCAACATAATCAGAATAGCTATGGATGGGAGTATATCCGAGGGTCAGAATGCGTTCTGCGATCTCATCAATCTTGAGAAGCGCATCGTTATATAGTTCTTCGAACTTCAGGTGAAGCTCAAAGAATTTATCACCGCGTATATTCCAGTGAAATCCGCGGGCGTTCATATAGAATAATTGGTAATTGGCCAACAGATCATTGAGTCCGTTTGCTAACAGTGCTGAATCTTTTACTTCCAGACCGATGGAATTTTTCTTCGACATAATCGTTCAATTTTAATCTTCACTAAACTTAACAAAAGATTTCAGGGAAGTGTTTCTCTCTGAGAGGAAATACCTTGAACATTTATACCTATAGTATGTAAAAATCAATTCAACTTGAAATAGAACTCTCCAATGATGTTGGAGCTGTCCCATGTATTTTGTTTATCGCCTGAGAGACGTAACACGTTGGCGCGTACTTCTTTAAATACCTGTTCAATTGTAAGGCCCGGCTTGCGCATAGCCTTGAGAAGCTCCTGGGTATAGAGTCCGTTTTTACCGGAACCATCAGAAGCTACAGAGCCCGGAGCCGTTGCATACGCTATAAATGATCCGCGCGCCCTGCGCATCTCCCCCAGCCCCTGTGTAACGGAACGGTTAAGCGCAGGAAACGGATTGTTACGGCAGGCATCGAGTATAAGTATATTCATGCGTGCGTTAGAGCGTTCCATGTTGGCTAGTACCATCCGCTGTGCCGGGAAACAATAGCGACTGATGTCGTCTTCAAATTCAACCGCTGCATCAATGGGCACTAAGTAATTTTCCTGTTCGTGTTGTAGTCCGTGACCGGCAAAATAAAACAGTGCTACTGTCTTCTCCGGATCACCGGCATCAATCTTCTCTTTGAACTTGAGCAACGCTGCGCGCATTTGTCCATAGGTAGCATTGGTGAGCAGGTCTACTTCGAAGTTTGAGTTCTGCAGTTCCTTCGCCATGTCGGTAGCATCGTTTACCGGATTTTTCAAAACACCAATGTTTCTTGGATACGCAGAGTTACCAATGACGAGGGCAAAGCGTTTCTCATCCTTGTAAAATTCTGCAATTGTAGGCTGCGTATTAACGGGGTGGCTACTGGCCGGTTGCTGCACAGAATTTTTTGCTGCATTCGTGTTAGCCGTAACTACTGCAGGCTCATCTTTCTTCACTCCAGCTCCTGTAGTAGCCGTATTCTTTTTTGTCAGGTCGTCTTTCTTTACCGCTGGTTGCTCTGTCTTATTCGTGTTCTCCGGGGTGGCACGTGATGCCAGTACAACTTTATCAAGTTTACCAAGTTCGCGCTTAAGGTCTGCGTTACCCGGATTAAGCGCAACACCATTCTGAAAATCTTCTTTTGCTTTTACAAGGTCGCTCGTTTTTACATAGAGCAGGCCACGTTCGTAAAGTAATTTTGATTTGATTGTTTTATCACCACCCAGTTCATGAATGGCGTTGCTGTAGTCGCTTAGCGCTTCCTTGTTCGCTCCTATCTTTTCGTTGCTCTTCGCTTTAAACCAATAAATATTTCCGCTGTTCTCGTGGTTAAGCAACAGCGTTTCTTCAAAATCAGAAATGGCATCTTTATAATTATTGATCTTGTAGTACGACAGTGCCCGCAGATAGTATACTTCAACATCAAGCGCTTTATCGCGGGTAACTTTCTTCAGGTATTCTGAAAAGTTCTTGATTGCATCTTCATATTTACCGGAAGTATAGCTATCGTGACCTTTCTCGTACAATTTGAATTGCGCAAAACAGCTCGCACTTATAAGGCAAAAAAGAACGATCAGATTAATTCGCTTATGCATACCTTGATCAACCAGCGCTTGTTATTGAACGTTAAAAGTTAAATGACATACCTACCTGAGCATTTACCGAAGGAAATCCCTTCTTCGTCATCGGAAATTCTTTGTTCACATAAGAATCTACAGATTTCTCATACGACTCCGTGCTCACGAATGTTACCGGAAATGTATACCCGAAGGTAGCTTGCAGGTAGAATGAAAACTTGCGGGCCGGAAATAATTCGATACCCGGACCAACAAATATACCACCTGTAACTTCTGTATCACTTTTCAAGGCTTCATACGATTCGCCATCCCAGGTTTCGGTATAGCCATCAGCATACCAGGTTCCATCATCCTGGTTATAATATAGTATATCATCATTCTCGGTAGATGTACCCTGGTTGTCTTCGTAGATCTCATACGTATAGCGCTCGCCAGAACCGGATACTTCCTTTCGTGACGCCAGACTGATAAACGGTTTTGCAAAAGCATATACGGATATAACAGAGTTATCTTTTACAGGAACAAAATTCAG
Source organism: Flammeovirgaceae bacterium UBA5867 (assembly GCA_002432545.1). Classification (GTDB taxonomy): domain Bacteria; phylum Bacteroidota; class Bacteroidia; order Cytophagales; family Cyclobacteriaceae; genus Ohtaekwangia. Next base: position 3,660 of record DJFR01000172.1, read on the forward strand.
TTTTATATTCACAGCCAGTGATGTTAAACTGAGATCTCCACCTTCCAGCTCGAGTACATAACCGTAATCGTAAGCCAGATTTGGCAATGGATATTTATCGCCCCAGTTGTTCGGATCGCCATAGCCTACATAGGCATCACCTCCTTTTGCCGTTGTTACTTCCGGATCGTATTGAAAACTTAAGTATGATATGGAAGGACCGATAGAAAGTACGCGGTTAACACGTTTCAGAAAACCAAGCTCAACATTAAAACCGGTTTTATAGTCGCCTATATTTTTACCGAATGTAAAGGAAGGTCCGAGACCTATAAATAATCCTTTATTCTTATCAATGCGTGCTCGTTTTACAATCGTTCCTTCATCCTGTGCTGATGCCGTTATACCAATCGACAACAAACTCAGGAAGCAGAGTAGCTTTTTCATGATTTCAAGAGGGTTTAAATGATCAGGTAAGGTACTATAGTTTGAGGTTGCAATACATATACCTACACTTTCATGTAGCGTATACTTACTGAAACTTGAAGTAAAATTCTCCTACTATATTAGAGCTGTCCCACGTAAATTGTTTCTCACCGGAAAGTCTCAACACATTCATCCGCACATCTTTAAACACCTGCTCAATGGTTAACCCCGGCTTGCGCAGTGCTTTGAGCAGCTCCTGTGTATAGAGACCGTTGCGTCCTGCGCCATCTGATGCAACAGAACCCGGAGCGGTAGCATAGGCTATAAACGAACCACGCGCCCGCTTCATCTCTACAAGTCCCTGCGATACCGAACGCGTTGTTGCCGGAAACGGATTGTTACGGCATGCATCGAGTATAACTATATTCATACGCGAGTTAGAGCGCTCCATGTTGGCCAGTACCATCTTCTGCACCGGGAAACACATGCGTACTATATCATCTTCAAACTGAACATTCGCATCAACCGGCACGAGGTAGTTTTCATCCTGGTATTGCACGCCATGACCGGCATAGTAAAACAAACCGACTGTCTGATCTTTCGGACCATTCACCAGTTTATCCTGAAACTTGCGCATCGCTTCACGCATCTGCACATACGTAGCATTGGTCAGTAGCTGTACTTCAAAGTCTGATTTCTTCAACTCGGTAGATACATCGGTGGCATCGTTCACTGGATTTTTAAGTATACCCACCGAGTTGGTATAGCTGCTGTTACCAATTACCAGTGCATAACGCTTCTCATCCTTATAGGCCGATGCGATCGAAGAGATCAACGCTGTGTTCGCAGTTGGTTCCACCACGGGCTGCTGTTGCTGAGCCGCTGTGTTTACCGGTTGTTGTACAGTTTGTGTTGCTGGTGGCGGTGTTTCTTTCTTAACGTTTTTCTTCGCGTCTTTAGCGGTGTTGTTTTTAGGATTGCTCTTGACAATTACCTGTGTGTTTGATTTTTTATCATCGCCCCCACGTGTATTGCTGTTGGCTGGAGTGACTGTTGCCTTGGCAAGTTCTGCGTTGGATGGGTCGAGTGTTTTGGCGAGGGCGAGATCTTTGTTAGCGGCTTCTTTGTTTCCCTGCCGTACATAAAACTGCGAACGGTCTGCGAGTATTTGTGCGGATACTTTCTTATTCTTCTCAGCATAGTTCACAGCCTCGCTATAGTAATTTTCGGCTTGCTGTATATTTCCTTTCTTATCGTAGCAACGTGCCTTGAACCAGCTGATCACGGCTTTGTTAAAGTGATTCAACTCCGATGCTTTATCCAGATCGCTTAGTGCATTTTCAGTTTCACCTTTGAAGTAGTACGATTGTCCGCGATAGAAATAAAGATCTTCATCATATCGCTTGTTTCGTTCAGGATTCGAAAGCATGCCTGAGAAAAGGGTAATGACAGCTTCGTATTCCTTCGCTCTGAATTTGGCGATTCCTTCATCATAGGTCTGATAGTCCTGTGCTATGGATAGCGTAGAGATAAGGACCATCAACCCTAAACCAAGTATAGACTGTTTCATAAAGAGGGTAGATAATATTATCAAAGGTAAGTATACGGTAAAAAATAAGGAACCGTTTTGAAGAGTATCAGTCAAAAGACAAAAAATGTTATTTTTGACCCACTGCATGAGACGACTATTTTTTTATCTTATATTGATGATGCTCCTTCTACCTGCGTGCAGCAAAAAATCGGGCACAACCGTTCATGTTGTTAAACCGAAGTATCATCATCGCTGGTATGACCGCAAGAAAGACCGGAAGACCAAACGCACCAAGTCTGTTCGCGTGCGAAACTAAGCCTATATCAGCTTAAAACTTCCTGAATATTAATTGCTTATCTTTATTGAAGTCCGCGCAGCATCAAGTCCAGGTTCTTGCGAAAAAATATCTTGGCCGGAGTTAACTGGTTGAGATGTGCTGCCACTACCCCCCCGATGAATATCGATGTGATGAGGTTGGTGATGTCGCGGGTGGAGATAGTTTTGGTTATCTCTTTTCGAAAGATCGCCTCGAGGGTAAATTTCTCCAGCATCTGGTCGAGCGATAATATTTCGATGTTGGTGATGTTTTCAACTTCCGGAAAAAGGATTTTCTTTTCTTCCGGTTTTAATGGAAATGGTTTGGGTGGTCTGCGGAAATCGGAGAAGTACCCGATCAGACTGAGCAGCAATCCGGGATGTTCTTCATACGACTCGCTAAGTTTATCGAACAGATAATATACTCCCTGAATACCTTCTTTTGGTTTAAGCGTAAGGTCAACCGAACGCCCCAGGCACCACACCCGGAAGTAGTATAATAAAATATCTTCCTTCTGTGGAAAGTACTTGAACAGTGTTACTTTCGAGATCTTAACTTTCTCGCAGATGTCGTCTACATATAGATCTTCAAAGGGTCTCTTCCCAACCAGTTTTAATGTTGTATCCAACACATGCACTTTCAATCTGGCGGCTTTTTCTTTTCTAAGACTCATGCTTTTGCAGTAAAGATGTTAATCACCACTCATCCACAAATACTTCTAAAACACTCTCGGAATTAATACTTTTAACTCGACTTAACCAATTTTAAGATGATGAAACGCTGTATTCCGCTTTTACTTGCTATAAGTGCAGTTGCCTGTAACAGCAACCTGCGACACGAACGGATTACAGGTTTGATTACGGATTCTGCCATGGTTGTATCGGCCCATCCCCTGGCCTCTCAGGTGGGCGCAGATATCATGCGTAAAGGTGGCAACGCGGTTGATGCTGCCATCGCTACACAGTTCGCACTGGCCGTGGTATACCCGAGTGCCGGTAACATTGGTGGTGGTGGTTTTATGGTATACCGGAAACATGATGGAAGTATAGCAACACTCGATTACCGCGAAAAAGCTCCGGGTGCTGCTTCGCGCAATATGTACCTTGACTCTGCCGGTAACGTGATTGATTCGCTGAGTCAGGATGGACATTTATCGTGTGGTGTGCCGGGATCAGTTGCTGGTATGCTTGAGGCGCATGCTAAGTTTGGAAAGCTTCCGTGGAAGGATCTCGTGGAGCCAGCTATAGCACTGGCACTAAATGGTTTTGTATTAACGGCACGCGAAGCCCGGGGAATGAACTATCTGAAAGATATACTTGTCCGGAAGAATACAATTCGTCCGGAATATTTACTCCGTGACAAATGGATGGCGGGCGATACAATTCGCTGGACTGACTTAGGACATACGCTCGAGCGCATTCGCGACAACGGCTTTGCCGGCTTCTACGAAGGTAAAACAGCTGACGATATAGTGGCCGAGATGAAACGCGGCAACGGTCTTATCTCCCATGAAGATTTAAAGAACTATAAAGCCGTGTGGCGTGAGCCGATCATCGGTCAGTATAAAGACTATAAGATCATTTCCATGGCACCACCGTCTAGCGGGGGCGTTGCGTTGCTGCAATTGCTGCGATCGGTGGAGCCTTACCCTATTCGTGAATGGGGATGGAACTCAGCACAAACAACACACTTGCTGGTAGAAGCCGAACGAAGAGCCTATGCTGATCGCTCGGTATATTTAGGCGATCCCGATTTTGTAAATGTACCGGTAAAGCAACTCACGAGTAATTTATATACCGATGAACGGATGAAGTCATTCGATCCGGAGCATGCGACACCAAGTGCTACAATCAGGGAAGGTTCACTCGCACTATATGAATCTCCGGAGACAACACACCTTTCGGTTATCGACCCCGAAGGAAATGCCGTTGCTGTTACAACAACGTTGAACGATGCGTATGGTTCTAAAGTAATTGTTGCCGGCTCTGGTTTCTTATTGAATGACGAGATGGACGACTTCAGCGCGAAGCCGGGCTCTCCGAATATGTATGGTGTTATCGGTGGCGAAGCCAACAAGATCGAACCGAATAAACGCATGCTCAGTTCGATGACACCCACGATCATTGAACGAAACGGCAGGCTGGTAATGGTTGTAGGAACACCCGGTGGCTCTAAAATTATTACGAGTGTTTTCCAAACGATACTCAATGTACTGGAGCACAACATGACGATGCAGGAAGCTGTAACAGCAAAACGCTTTCATCACCAATGGCAACCGGATACAATTGCAAATGAGTATACTGCTTTTTCTGCTGATGATAGTTTGAAGCTTGTCAAGATGGGACATGCGTTCAAGTC